>WJKG01000071.1 GCA_014729205.1 candidate division GN15 bacterium
CGACTACCAAGAAGACTGGTACCAAAACCAAGGCGTCTGGTAGCAAGACGGCCTCGACCAAGAAAGCCGCTACCAGGAAGACGAGCACCAAGAAGACCGAAACGAAGTCGACTGCCAGCAAGTCGACCGCTAAGAAAACGGATAAGTAGAAGACTGATATAAGGAGAGTGTCTTGGGTCAGAAGACAAGTCCCATAGGGTTTCGCCTGGGAATTATCCGGGGATGGAACAGCCGGTGGTTTGCCTCCGGTCGAACCTTCTCGGATATGCTCAAGGAAGATATGCTCATCAAGCGCTATATCACCCGGCGCCTCGACAATGCCGGTATCGCCAACGTGTGTATCTCCCGTGCCTCCAAGCGAGTTACCGTCGATATCCACACCTCGCGCCCCGGCATCGTGATTGGCCGCAAGGGTGCCGAAGTAGACAAGCTGCGTGAAGAGCTGCACCTTCTTACCAAGAAGGACATTATGCTCAACATCGTTGAGGTACGTAAACCGGAACTCAACGCTCAGCTCGTGGCCGATTCGATCGCCCGCCAGCTGGAAGGCCGTGTCTCGTTCCGCCGCGCTATGAAGAAGGCGCTCGGCTCCACCATGCGCATGGGCGCCGTAGGCGTCAAGCTCCAGTGCGGCGGTCGCCTGGGCGGCGCCGAAATCGCACGTGTGGAAAAGTATCGTGAAGGCCGCGTCCCCCTGCACACTCTTCGAGCTGACATTGACTATGCCACCTCTACGGCACGAACGACCTACGGCACGATTGGTGTCAAAGTATGGGTCTGTCGCGGCGAGGTGCTCGACAAGGGCAAGCTGTACGAAGAAGAAGAAAAGCGTGAAGAGCAGCCCACCGGCGCTCCCACCGGTCGTCCCCGCCGTGGCGGAGGCCGCCCCGATCGGAAACGCCGCCCCCGTGGACGAGTCCGTCGTGGCGGTGTCAGCCAGGATGCACCCCCGCCGAAGGGGCGTCGCCCTGAGGCCCCGGCGCAACAGGGCAAGGGTGGTGGCCAGGCCAAGCCGTCCGCTGGTGGCGGCGAGGACAAGCCCGCCGAAAAGAAAGCACCCAAGCCATCCGGCGATGAGGCCGGCAACAAGGAATGAGCAGGCCCGACGAGGAGATCTAAGCCATGTTGATGCCGAAAAAAATCAAGTATCGGAAACAGCAGCGCGGACGCATGACCGGCAAAGCCAAAGGTGGCACCTCCGTCAATTTCGGCGAGTTCGGGCTGAAGGCGATCGAAGCCTGCTGGATGACCAACCGTCAGATCGAGGCCGCTCGTGTCGCCATGACCCGCTATATCAAGCGCGGTGGTAAGATCTGGATCCGCATCTTCCCGGATAAACCGGTGACCAAAAAGCCAGCCGAGACCCGCATGGGCAAGGGCAAAGGCGCCCCGGAGTACTGGGTTGCGGTGATAAAACCCGGGCGTATCCTCTTCGAAATCGAAGGGGTGTCTGAGACTATGGCGCGTGAGGCCATGCGCCTGGCGGCCAACAAGCTGCCCTTGAAGACGAAGTTTGTGTCGCGTACGGATACGGAGGGTGCCTAAGAAATGAAGATCGCTGAACTGCGTGAGATGACGCGCGAAGAGCTCTTTCAGAAGCGCCGCGACCTCGAGGACGAACGGTTCAATCTGAACATGCGTCGCTCCCTCAAGGCGCTCGACAATCCTCTGCGCCTGCGTCAGATAGGCCGCGAGATCGGTTGCATTATGACCGTCCTGCGGGAAGACGAACTGGGTATTCGTAAGCTGGCCGAGCGCAAGACCAGTGTGCTCGACACGGCCGATGCGGATAAAGAGAAGTCGTAAGCGAAGGAGTCAGGTAGATGGCCGAGACGCCACAGGAAAACAAGGTCGAACGTAGCCGCCGAAAAGTCCGTGTCGGCAAAGTCGTATCGGACAAAATGGATAAGAGCATCGTGATTCGCATCGACCGCACCATGCAGCACCCGCTCTACAACAAAACATCCAAGACGAGTGCCAAGCTGTGTGCGCACGACGAAAACAACGAGGCCGGTATTGGCGACACGGTACGCGTGATGGAAACACGGCCCCTGTCCGCAAACAAGCGCTGGCGGCTGGTTGAGATTATTGAGAAAGCCAAATAGGTGCATAAACGTGGTAGGAGCGGGCCGAACCCTGGTTCGGACTGGTAAAGTGAGTAAGTCATGATTCAGGAATACACGAGACTCAATGTAGCCGACAACTCCGGTGCCAAGCAGGTGATGTGCTTCCGCGTACTCGGAGGGCGTCGCAAGTTTGCCAAGATCGGTGACGTTATTGTCGTCACGGTCAAGGAAGCGATTCCCGGCGGGACGGTGAAGAAGAAAGAAGTCTGCAAAGCGGTGGTGGTACGCACTAAATCCTCGCTGCAACGCAAGGATGGATCGCTCATCCGCTTTTCCGACAACGCCGCTGTTATCATCAACGACCAGCGGGAGCCGCGCGGAACGCGTATCTTCGGCCCCGTGGCCCGAGAACTGCGCGAGAGACGCTTCATGAAAATCGTGTCACTCGCACCGGAAGTGCTGTAACCAGGCGAGAGTGGTGAGACTATGAATATTCGTAAGAATGATACCGTGTACGTTCGGACCGGACAGGACAAAGGAAAGACCGGCCGCGTGCTGTTCGTGGATCGGGAAAAGGGCCGCGTTATTGTCGAGGGTGTCAATGTCCACAAACGGCACCAGCGTCCAACACAGAAGAACCCCAAAGGTGGAATCGTGACTCTTGAACAGCCGATCCACATCAGCAATGTAGCCCTGTACAGCTCGGCTCTGAACGGCCCCACCAAGATCTCGACCGCCGAGATCAACGAGGGCAACAAGACGCGCCGGGTGCGCATCGATAAGAAATCCGGTGAGCAAATCTAAGAGGTTATGGCGATGGCAAGACTGAAGGACAAATACCTGAACGAAATCCTCCCGAAACTGATGAAGGAGAATAAGTACTCCTCCGTCATGGAAGTACCGAAGATCAGCAAGATCACGGTCAATATCGGCGTCGGCGAGGCTGTCCAGAACGCCAAGTCTCTGGAATCAGCGGTCAGCGATCTGCAGCAGATCACCGGACGCAAGCCGAAGGTCACTCAAGCCCGCAAAAGCATCTCGAACTTCAAGCTGCGCGAAGGCACCGCCATCGGCTGCTGTGTGACACTGCGCCGCGATGCCATGTATGAGTTCCTCGATCGCCTGGTGAGTATCGCCATGCCCCGCATTCGCGACTTCAAGGGGGTCAGCCCCAAAGGGTTCGACGGTCGCGGGAACTACAACCTTGGCTTAAAGGAACAGTTGATCTTCCCGGAGATCGACTATGATAAAATAGATACGGTTCGTGGTATGGGCATCTGCTTCACCACCACGGCGAAGACCGACGATGAGGCACGCCAGCTCCTCAGGGAACTCGGCATGCCGTTCAGAAAATAGGAGTACCATGGCTAAGAAGTGTCTGATCGAGAAGCAGCAGAAGACGCCGAAGTTTAAAGTGCGCGCATACAACCGTTGTAATCGCTGTGGACGCCCCCGGGCGTACATGCGCGACTTCGGCCTGTGCCGTATCTGTTTCCGAGAACTGGCGCTGGCCGGGGAAATCCCCGGAGTGGTCAAGGCCAGTTGGTAACGAATAACGCGAAGTTGAGTTAATTGGGAGTCTGGTTCTATGAGTATGACCGATCCGGTCGGTGACCTGCTCACCAGGATTCGAAACGCCAGCAAGGCCCGCAAGCCGGCTGTCGATGTACCGGCATCCAAGCTGAAGCGTGAAATAGTCCGAATCCTCACAGAAAACAAGTTCCTCCGCGATTTCGTGGAACTGCCGGACAATAAGCAGGGGATCATCCGTGTCTACCTGCGATACAGCCGCGACGATGAACCCGTTATCAAGGGCATCGAACGCGTCTCCAAGCCGGGACTGCGCCAGTACGTGGGCGCCGGCGATGTCCGCAGTTCGACTTATAATATGCGCGGTATGCAGATAATCTCGACTTCGACCGGTGTCATGACCAACTTCGACGCCGCCCGACAAAATGTCGGCGGTGAGTTGATCATGCGCTGCTGGTAGGAAGGGGAACTGTCATGTCACGTGTAGGAAAACTGCCGATTCAGATCCCGGATAAAACCAAGGTGGACATCCAGGGAAAGACAGTGACCGTTACCGGCCCCAAGGGTAACCTGTCATGCGAAATCCATAAGGATATTTCGGCTGACGTCGAGGATAACACCATCGTGGTCTCGCGACCAAGCGATAACAAGAAGCACCGCGCTCTGCACGGCCTCACCCGCGCCCTGATCAACAATATGGTCGTCGGCGTAAACGAAGGCTACAAGAAGGAACTGCAGATTATCGGTGTCGGCTATCGGGCCGAGATGAAGGGCAACAATCTGGTGGCTCACCTGGGGTACTCGCATCCAATCGTGATGGCCCCGCCCGAAGGCGTCAATATCGAGGTCCTGCCGAAAGAGAACAAGATTATCGTTGATGGTATCGATAAGCAGTTGGTCGGTCAGACAGCCGCCAAGATTCGTGCCTTCCGCAAACCGGAACCCTACAAGGGCAAGGGCGTGCGGTATGTGGACGAGTATGTGCGCACCAAGGCCGGTAAGACTGCCGGTGCCTAATGTGAGGGATTGAGGCAATGGCTGATCGCAATTACAAAAAGGCTCTGCGCGGGCAACGCCGCCGCCTTCGTGTTCGTGGGAAAATTCACGGCACCGCCGAGCGACCCCGCTTGACCGTGTGCCGCACCCTCAAGCATATCTACGCGCAGATTATCGATGACGTCGAAGGCCGGACGCTGGCCGCGGCTGCTTCCAACTCGCCGCAGGTTCGCGAAAAGCTTAAAGACGACGCCAACAAGACAAAGGTCGCCCAGACCGTCGGCGAAGCCCTGGCTGAACTGGCTAAACAAAACGGCGTCCAGTCCGTAGTGTTCGACCGCAATCGCTTCCCCTTCCACGGCCGGGTCAAAGCACTCGCCGAGGGTGCCCGTAAGGGCGGGTTGCAGTTCTAAACGTGTAAACAGTG
The DNA here is from genome assembly GCA_014729205.1 of candidate division GN15 bacterium. GTDB lineage: Bacteria > Zixibacteria > MSB-5A5 > GN15 > FEB-12 > WJKG01. The sequence goes on from WJKG01000071.1 coordinate 5,020, forward strand.
TGGTAATGGCCCACAATAGATGAGGTAAGACTTGGTAAGGTTTGATCCCGAAAACGCTGAATTTGAGGAGCGCGTCATCACGGTTAACCGTGTGGCCAAAGTTGTAAAAGGCGGCCGTCGCTTTTCCTTCACCGCCCTCGTCGCGGTCGGTGACAAAAAGGGCAAAGTCGGTGTCGGTCACGGTAAAGCTCCCGAAGTGGCAGAGGCTATTCGCAAAGGTACCGAAGCAGCCAAGAAAGCCATGACAACTATCAATGTGCAGGAAGGAACCATCCCGCATCGTATCGACGGTGAGTTTGCATCTACCACCGTGGTGATGCGACCCGCGTCGCCGGGTACCGGCGTTATCGCCGGCGGACCCGTCCGCGCCATTCTCGAAACCGCCGGTGTGCAGGATATCCTCACCAAGGCCCTGGGCAGCCGGAACCCGTTTAATGTTGTCAAGGCCACCATGAACGGTTTGCTTAATCTGCGCACCAGAGAGCAAGAACAGAATTTCCGGGAGAAGGCCTGATTGTTGTGATCAGTCACACCCGTCCGAGTCGGGAAGGATAAGGCAATGGCCAAGTTGAAAGTCACGCAGATTCGAAGCACCATCCACCGCAAGCTGCCCCAGAAGCGCACTATCGAGGCGCTCGGCCTGGGTAAGCTGCATCGGAGTGTAGTGCACAACGATACCCCGCAAATTCGGGGCATGATCAATAAGGTAAGCCACCTGGTTCAGGTAGAAGAAGTTGGCGAGTAGAGCAAAGATGAGGCGCTAAATGGAACTGCATAATTTACAACCAGCCCCGGGCTCTAAGAAAAGCCGCAAACGTGTCGGGCGCGGCTCCGGCAGCGGTCTGGGCAAGACGTCCGGACGCGGCCATAAGGGCGCCAAAGCCCGCAGTGGATTTACGTACCGGTTCGCCAGTGAAGGCGGACAGATGCCGCTGCACCTGAGACTGCCGAAATTCGGCTTCACGAATATCTTCAAGAAGGAATTCCAGGTCGTCAACATTGGTGATGTGGCTGCTCGATGTGAACCCGGCGATGTCTCCACCGAAACACTCAGGCAGGCGGGACTCATTCGTAAGAGCAACGTCCCCGTCAAGATCCTTGGAAACGGGCAGATCGACAAAGCATACACCATCACGGCCGCTGCCTTCAGCAAGTCGGCGGTGTCCAAGATCGAAGCTGCTGGGGGAAAAGCCGAGGTGACTAAGTGATAGAGACATTCAAATCAATTTTCAAGATCGAAGAGCTCAGGAAACGAATACTCTTCACGCTCGCTCTGTTGGTTGTCTATCGTATCGGTGGCCATATTCCGACACCGGGTGTCGATGGCAGCATCCTGGCCAGTGCCCTGTCCTCGGACTCGATCTTCGGGATGCTCGATTTGTTTGCCGGCGGCGCCTTCGCCAAGGCGACCATCTTCGCCCTCGGAATCATGCCCTACATCTCTGCCTCCATTATGTTGCAGTTGCTCGGCGCCGTGGTGCCCTACCTGCAACGCCTGCAACGTGAGGGAGAGGAAGGCCGGCGCAAGATCACCCAGTATACGCGCTACCTGACCGTTCTTATTGCCGCTATGCAGGCCTGGGGAACAGCTACCTTCCTGACCACCATTAATCTCAACGGTGTCCCGGCGGTACACATGGACACTACCTCGTTCATCCCGCTGACAATTCTCACGTTCACCTGCGGTACCATATTCATTATGTGGCTTGGTGAACAGATCACCGAACGAGGTATTGGCAATGGCATCTCCCTGATCATCTTCATTGGTGTCATCGCCCGCTTCCCGGACGCTGTCGTCCAGGAAACTATGTTGATCTGGCACGGCAGCCGGTCCTTCCTGCTCGGCTTGGTCATGCTGGCCATGATGGTCCTGGTGATCGCGGCCGTTATTATGGTTACCCGCGCCCAGCGTAAGGTGCCGGTACAGTACCCGCGTAAGGTCATCGGTCGCCGCGTCTTTGGCGGCGCTACTACCCACCTGCCGCTGAGTGTGAACTCCGCCGGTATTATCCCGATCATCTTCGCGCAGTCAATCATGTTCCTGCCATCAACCGTCGCCCAGCTCTTCCCCAATACCGATTGGGTGCAGAACCTGGTTGCGGTCTGGCTGGCTCCCGGCGGGTTCTGGTACTCCATCATCTATGGCCTGATTATTGTCTTCTTCGCGTACTTCTACACGGCCATCGTGTTCAACCCCCGCGAGATCGCGGACAACATGCGCAAGAACGGCGGCTATATCCCCGGCATTCGCCCCGGGCGAAACACCGCCCAGTATATTGAGAGAATTCTCACCCGGATCACGCTTCCGGGCGCCATCTTCTTTGCCGCAATAGCCATTCTGCCGTGGGTGCTGATAGGGCAGTTCAACGTCACCTTCTTCTTCGGCGGCACCGGGCTGCTGATTATCGTCGGTGTGGCACTCGATACCCTGCAACAGATCGAATCCCACCTGCTCATGCGACACTACGATGGCTTCATGAAAAAGGGTAAGATACGCGGGAGATCAATGTAATGGCCAAAAACTACATCTTTCTGGGTGCACCGGGCACCGGTAAGGGAACACAGGCAGCTAAGCTGTCCGAAGAGATGAAGATCAAACACCTGTCCACCGGAGAAATGCTCCGCGAGGCAGTCGCGGCCGGAACCGAACTCGGCAAGAAGGCCGATGCCTATATGAGCAAGGGTGAACTGGTACCGGATGACCTGCTCGTCGGGCTCATCGAAGATCAGATCAACTCCGGCGCGCTGGATTCCGGGTTCATCCTCGATGGCTTCCCGCGCACCATGCCACAGACAGAAGCGCTTCAGGAGATGCTCGAAAAGAAGAGTATTGAAATAGACGCCGCTGTGCTCTTTACGCTCCCCGATGATGTCATTGTCGAACGTCTGGCCGGGCGAGGTCGGGCTGACGACGACGAGAGCGTAGTGCGCAACCGGCTCGAAGTATACCGCAAACAGACACAACCCATCGAAGATTTCTACCGTAAGCAGGGCAACCTGGTTGAGGTCTCCGCTGCGAAGGATATCGATGGCGTCTATGCGGATTTGAAGAAGGTTTTGGGCTTGGCCTGAAAACCGAGTCCACTCTGCGAACATGATCACTAAGTCGCCGGAAGAGATCGAGATCATGCGCCGGGCGGCCCAACTGGTCACCAAGACGCTGAACATGGTCGGAAAGACCATCAAGCCCGGAATGACCACCGCAGAATTGGACCAGCTTGTGGAACAATTCATCCTTGATCACGGCGCGATGCCGGGGTTTAAGGGATTCCACGGGTATCCGGCATCGGCCTGTATCTCGATCGACGACGAGGTCGTACACGGCATTCCCGGCGACCGCGTGATGCGCGAAGGCCAGATAGTGTCCGTCGATGTCGGGACGATTATCGACGGCTACTACGGCGACAGCGCCCGCACTTTCGTGCTCGGGGAAATACCGGCAGAGCTGCAACGCCTGCTGGACACAACCCAACGGGCACTAAAGGCAGGCATTGAGCAGGCCAGACCAGGCAACCGCGTCGGGCATATCTCGCACGCGGTCCAACAGGTCGCCGAAAAAGAAGGCGGCTTCGGTGTTGTCAGGCAACTGGTCGGGCACGGCATTGGTCGCAGTATGCACGAGGAACCCCAGGTTCCTAACTTCGGTTCGACCAACGAAGGCCCGAAACTCAGAGCTGGTATAGTGATTTGTATAGAGCCCATGGTGAACATGGGAACGCATCAGGTGAAAACTCTGCCCGATGGCTGGACTGTGGTGACCGCCGATGGAAGACCATCTGCACACTTCGAACATCAGGTTGCCATCACTGATGACGGTCCGGACGTGTTGAGCAAACTGTAAGGGAGTCTATGGCCAAAGAGGAAACAATTACGGTAGAAGGTAAGGTTATCGAACCTCTGCCGAATGCGATGTTTAAAGTGGAACTTGATAACGGGCACGTTGTACTGGCCCATATCTCCGGGAAAATGCGTATGCATTTCATAAAGATACTCCCGGGAGATAAAGTAACACTTGAATTGTCGCCCTATGATTTGAGCCGTGGCCGAATTACATACCGGTACAAGTAATCAGACGGCAGGAAAGGCGGTAGGACTATGAAAGTGAAGTCTTCTGTCAGAAAGCGCTGCGAGCATTGCAAGATTATCAAGCGCAAAGGCGTGCTGAGGGTTATCTGCAAGCGGAGCCCCAATCACAAGCAGCGCCAAGGCTAAGCAAAACGCGACGTTACGAAGTGATACGCGATATATAAAGGAGTACTGATTTGGCTCGAATTGCAGGTGTTGACCTGCCGAAGGACAAACGGGTCGAGGTCGGCCTGACATACATCTACGGCATAGGTCCCTACATCGCTAAACAGGTCTTGCAGAAGACCGGTGTCAACCCTGACACACGTGTCAACAAGCTGGCCGATGACGAGGTCGCCAAGCTGCGCAATATCATTGAGAACGACTACACCATCGAGGGTAACCTCCGTACCGAGATCTCAATGAACATCAAGCGACTGATCGATATTGGCAGCTACCGTGGCCTGCGCCACCGCAGGGGACTCCCTGTGCGTGGCCAGCGTACCAAGACCAACGCGCGTACCCGTAAGGGGCCGCGTCGCGCTATCGGCGGTCTCAAGAAGAAAACCGTCAAGTAGCGATGCAGAACCGACAACACATTTCAGAGGTGATAAGTGGCTGATCCGAAAAAGAAAGGACGCGTCAAAAAGAAAACGCGTCGTGTTGACGCCAATGGTGTTGTCCATATCAAGGCAACGTTCAACAACACCACCTTAACCATTACCGACACCAGCGGAAAGACTATCTCCTGGGCGACTGCCGGACGCGCTGGTTTCAAGGGATCGAAAAAGTCAACCCCGTTTGCGGCCCAGCTCGCCGGTTCCACGGCGGCAAAGGAAGCCATGGATATGGGGTTGCGCAAGGTCGAGGTCTGGGTGAAGGGACCCGGCTCGGGACGCGAGGCAGCCATTCGTTCGCTGTCTGCGGCCGGTCTCGAAGTTGTCCTGATCAAGGACGTCACGCCCATTCCGCACAACGGTTGCCGACCGCCGAAACGGCGGCGCGTCTGATCGTTGGCCATGTTAGCGAAGATAGGAACTTTCTCAGTTTGCCTGGGATAACCTGGCTCACCGAACGATCCGCTCCACGGTGTGTTTCAATTCCCTAAGGAACTCACACCGCAGATTTCCGTTCTGGACCAGGTAAAGGAGTCTTTCCCTACGGGAGGTATGTAGACTGATATGAAATGGAAACCGATTACCATGCCCAAGGAGGTCGTTAACGACCAATCCTCCGCGGACGAGAATTACTCGAGCTTCACCATCGAACCGCTCGAGCGAGGTTTCGGAACCACGTTGGGCAACTGCCTGCGCCGTGTACTGCTCTCTTCGATTCAGGGCGCGTCCGTGGTCTCTATGCGCATCAAGGGATGCCTTCACGAATTCTCCACCATTCCGGGAGTGTATGAGGATGTCACCAACATCGTCCTCAACGTGAAGGCTATCCGCGTGCGGATGCACGCCGACAGTATGCGCACGCTCCGTTTGAAGGCAAACGGCAAGGGAGAGGTGACCGCCGGTATGTTCGAGGGTGACCCCGATGTCGAAATCCTTAACCCCGACCAGCATATCTGTGAGTTGACCGACGATATCGATTTCGAGATGGAGATCGACATCGACTCCGGCCGCAGCTACAACGTGGCCGAGGCAAACAAGCGCGAAGACGCCCCCGCGGGCACTATCTTTGTCGACGCGCTCTTCTCGCCGGTCGTCAAGACCGCCTTCCGTGTCGAGAATACCCGTGTCGGCCAGAAAACCGACTACGATCGCCTCCTGCTGGAAATCACTACCGACGGCTCCATCACCCCGGAGGATGCCCTCTCGTACGCGGCCAAGCTGATCAAGGATCACCTGCAACTCTTCATTCATATCGACGAATCGGTGCTGGTCGAAGAGGAACCCGAGGAAGACGAGGAAGTCATCCGCATGCGCAACCTGCTCAAGACGCGGGTCGACGAACTCGAGCTCTCGGTACGCTCCTCCAACTGTCTGCGCGCTGCCAACATCCAGACCCTGGCGGATCTGGTGACCAAGACCGAGTCAGAGATGCTCAAGTATCGCAATTTCGGGCGCAAATCGCTCAATGAGATAAGCACCATCCTGGAGTCTATGAATCTCTCCTTCGGGATGGATATTTCTAAGTATATGGAAGGCAGTTCGACAGCGTCGACCGCCAGCTAAGCCCAAGGTGGGAGTGAGTAGTAGTTATGGGACATCGTGATAAAACAGCCAAGCTGGGGCGTACATCTTCCCACCGGGATGCCATGTTGAAGAACATGGCGGCCTCCTTGTTCAAACATCGGGTGATCAAAACCACCGATGCCAAGGCCAAGGCTCTCCGCCCGGTGGTGGATCGCATCATTGC
>WJKG01000072.1 GCA_014729205.1 candidate division GN15 bacterium
CATTGCAACGGCCAAACAGGATACCCTCTCGGCCAAGCGCCAGGTGGCGAAAACGATCCACGAAAAAGACGTCTTCAAAAAGCTGTTCACCGAAATCGTGCCACAGTTTGCCGATCGCGACTCCGGGTTCACCCGTGTCATCAAGTCCGGATTCAGGCGCGGCGACGGTGCCCCGATGGCCGTTGTCGAGCTTCTGACCGAGAAGCCCGCCGAAGAATCCGAGGACAAGAAGGGCAAGAAGAAGTCCAAGTAACGCCCCGCGTCCAAACCGACCGATCTGAAAGGCGCCCGTCATGCCACGGGCGCCTTCTCTTGTCCTTACACCACCCGCATCAAGAACATTCTGTTTGCTTGCCTTGAAGTCACACTTGTGTTATATAGCGTAACAAGTGCATAGATTGAGCGTTACCGTGTCGGCTCCGGCGGCAATTGCACCGAGCCGCCTTATGGTGTAAACAACTATCACACAAGGTGAGGGGAAGATGAATCAAGACCAGCCGCAGAGTATGGCAAACCAGCCGCAGAAGAAAGGGATGTCCAAAGGCTGTCTGGTGGCCCTGATAGTAGTCGGCGTGCTGCTGATTATGGTCGCGGTCGCAGCGATAACCTGCTGGATGAAAAAGGATGATCTGGTCAAATACGGTGTCGTTCAACTCGTCGGCGGTATTGCCGAAATGGCTGAGGCCGACCCCCAGCCGGGTGTTGATCCCGACCGCCTCCAGGATCTCGCCGGGGCTTTCGAAGAACGCCTAAACGCTATGGACTCGGTGGACTTCCAGCAACTCGGCATGATAGCGCAGCAGCTCCAGCCGATAGCCCAGGATGAAACCATCGACTCCACCGATGCTCGCAAGTTGTACGAGGCTGTCTTCGACATCTTCCCCGATATGCGCGATCAATATGCGCCACCGGGAATGATGGAGGGTTCCCCGGGCGAAACTATGATGCCCGAAGACACCACCATGTCCGAGGGCATGTAACGCCACGAGTGCAACGGCACACGGACCGCTAATCAGTAGGGTTGGGATTCCCCACTGACCACCCCCACTGAAAGCTCTGACGAACTGCGCCGCGTCGACAAACTGCGCGGCGGCACCGACGCTTGCCCGTTCGGCGCACAACGGGCAGACGGCGGCTCCATGCAAAGCAACAGGATGGGAGGATACTGGTAGTTCCATTGCTATGGCGATTCTGGCGGGAATACTCATCAGCTATGTCCTTGGCGCCATCCCGATCGGGCTGATCATCGCCCGATTGGCGGGCATAAAGGACATTCGCCAACACGGCTCCGGTAACATCGGCGCCACCAACGTCTGGCGTACCGCCGGCTTCAAGGTAGCCATCTGGGTCTTCGTCCTTGATATTGGCAAGGGAGTCGCCGCCGTCCTTATCGCCCGGTATATCGCCGGTCAGTACCTCGTCACTCCGCTTCAGCCCGAACACTTCATGGTCATATGCGGTGTCGCCGCCATTCTCGGCAATGTCTTCCCGGTCTTCCTTGGCTTCCGCGGAGGCAAAGGTGTCAACACTTCGCTCGGCGTCGTGGCAACACTGCTCCCTCTGCAGGCGGCAATAGCCTTCGCAGTTTTCCTGATCGTGGTGCTGAGTTCACGTTTTATCTCTCTCGGGTCAATCCTTGCCGCCGTCACTCTGGCTACAGTTGTCATTGTCCAGCGCATGATGTTCGATATCCCCATCGCCAACGTCTACGTCGGCCTGGCCCTTCTGCTGGCCGTCCTGGTTGTCTTCACACATCGCCAAAATATCGTGCGGCTTGTCTCGGGCACAGAAAACCGCTTCTCGACCAAGGGACGTTCTGGGAGCCACCAGGAGGGCAGCCATGTTTGAACGTGTCACCATTCTGGGTGCCGGCTCGTGGGGACTGGGCATCGCTCATGTCCTCAACCGCGCGGGACTGAAGATGACCATGTGGGAGTTTGATCCGGCCGAGTGTGCTACCCTCGTGCGCGAACGCACTATCCCCGGCAAACTGCCCGGCTTCCACCTGCCGGAATCCGTCCATGTGACCGCCGATCTGCAGGAGGCACTGGCGAACACGCAACTGGTACTGCTCGCTGTCCCGGCCCAGACGCTGCGCTCGGTCGTAAAGAACGTGAATCAGCTCTTGCCATCGGGCATCGGTATCGTGAATCTCGCCAAGGGAATCGAGGTGGATTCACTCAAACGCATGTCCCAGGTCATCCTCGAAGAACGCGGCGATACGAAGACGCCGGTGGCAACCATATCGGGGCCGTCCCACGCTGAGGAAGTCGTGCGCGACATGCCTACAACCGTCGTCGTTGCCGGTCAACCGGACAGCTTCGTCGAGGCCGTCCAGGAGTCCTTCTCGACATCCACTTTCCGGGTCTACAAGTCCCACGATCTGGTTGGCGTTGAACTCGGCGGTTCACTCAAGAACATCATTGCCATTTCGGCCGGCATTTCTTCGGGCTTGGGCCTCGGCGACAACACTCTGGGGGCACTGATTACGCGGGGGCTCGCCGAGATCAGCAGACTCGGGTTGGCTATGGGGGCATCAACTGAAACGTTCGCCGGATTGTCCGGGATTGGTGACCTGGTAACAACCTGTGCCTCGCGGCACAGTCGCAATCGTTTCGTGGGGGAAGCAATAGGGCGTGGCAAGTCATTACAGGAAGTACTGCAGGGAATGAAAATGGTGGCTGAAGGCGTACAGACCGCCCGCAGCGGACATCGACTTGCGCGCATGTATGACGTAGAAATGCCCATCACGCAACAGGTCCACGAGGTGCTCTTTGAGGGGAAAGCCCCGTCACGGGCCGTAGGCGATCTGATGGAACGATCACTGAAGGAAGAGGTATGGCAGTAGCGCAGATGGGAGGGGAGAAGCTATGAGTAAGTCGGTCGATAGCGGCAAACTGTACTACTCGATCAGCGAAGTCGCGCGCATGACCGGACTGGAGGCCTATGTCCTGCGGTACTGGGAGAAAGAATTCCCACAGCTCCGCCCTCGCAAAAACCGGGGCGGCAATCGCATGTACACGCAGAAGGACATCGATGTTATCAACCAGATCCGGCACTTGCGCATGAACGAGAAACTCACCATTGCCGGAGCTCGCTCACGGCTGACCATGAAACGATCACCTGAGCAGGCAGCCGGGCAGACCACGATCCCGGCCAAGGCTAAGACGCTCATTGGCCAGATCCGTGAGGATATCCAGCACCTCCTGAAACTTTTCCCTTGAGTTTCAGCGATTGGTGCCTACATTGAGAACCTGCAGAGCGAATAGCAAAGTATCAGTCGGAGCGTAGCGC
>WJKG01000073.1 GCA_014729205.1 candidate division GN15 bacterium
AGGCCGATCCCTACACCGGCGTTATTCTGTCCGAGCGCGAGGGTAATGTCGTTTTCAAGGACATCATCCGCGATGTCTCGGTTCGTGAGGCGATAGATGAACAGACCGGTCTGATTCAGTTGATCATCACCGACACCAAAGAGAAGAGCCTCTTCCCGACCATCAATGTCGAGGACGACAACGGCAAGACTCTGGCCAGTTATCGTGTGCCGACCGATGCCCAGTTGCAGGTTGCCGAAGGGCAGAAGGTTATGGCCGGTGATATTATCGTTAAGATGCCGCGTGTGATTGCCAAGTCGCGTGACATCACGGGTGGTCTGCCGCGTGTGGCTGAACTGTTCGAGGCCCGTCGCCCGCACGATCCGGCGGTCATTTCCGAAATCGAAGGCAATGTCAGATTTGGGAAGATTGTCCGTGGTCAACAGCAGATCATTGTAACCGGCCCTCAGGATGATGAGGAACGTGAGTATCTCGTTCCGCACGGTAAGCACCTGATGGTCCACGACGGTGATCGGGTTGAAGCTGGTGATCGGCTGTGCGAGGGTGCTATTGATCCGCACGATATTCTTAACATCCTGGGTGTGTACGAGGCTCAGGCCTACCTCGTGAACGAGATTCAAGAGGTCTATCGCCTGCAGGGTGTGAAGATCAATGATAAACACATTGAGGTTATCGTCCGACAAATGATGCAGAAGGTTCAGATCGAACATGTCGGCGATACTAACTTCCTGGAAGGGGAGAAGGTCGACAAGATTCGGTTTGCCGAGGAAAACGCACGGGTGATTGCCGAGGGTGGCGAGCCCGCTACTTCCAAGCCGTTGCTTCTGGGTATAACTCGGGCTTCGCTCTCGACCGACAGTTTCATTTCGGCCGCCTCGTTCCAGGAGACGACCAAGGTACTGACCGAGGCGGCTGTCTCCGGTAAGATCGACTACCTGGTCGGTCTGAAGGAAAACGTCATTATCGGCCACCTGATACCGGCCGGTACCGGGGTCGACAAGTACAAGGCGCTGTCGGTGGTACAGGATGAGGAAATGATGGAGGAAGGTGCCGAGGCCGAAGAGGTTAAGGAGCCTTCGATAGCCGACATTTTCCACAAAAACTCTTGACAATTCGGACCCGGGGGTATAAACTCCGGGTCTGTCTGAGATATCTGGCGTTGCTTGCCGGAATTCAGTATACACAGGAGAAGGTTTGCCGACCATTAGTCAGTTGATACGCAAGGGACGTGAACGGGTTTTGGAGAAAACCAAAACGCCTGCGCTGAAAAGCTCGCCGCAGAAGCGGGGTGTTTGCACGCGTGTATACACGTCTACGCCAAAGAAACCGAACTCGGCTTTGCGCAAGGTAGCCCGCGTTCGCCTGACGAACCAGATAGAAGTCACCGCCTATATCCCCGGTGAGGGACACAATCTTCAGGAGCACTCGATTGTCCTGATTCGCGGCGGACGTATCAAGGATCTCCCGGGCGTTCGTTACCACATTATTCGCGGTACCATGGATACCTCGGGCGTGGCTGAGCGTCGGCGGGGTCGTTCAAAATACGGCGCTAAGAGGCCGAAATCTTAAGGTCGTAGAAGAATATGTCGAGACGTACTAAAGCGCAGAAGCGTGAGCCGATTGCAGATTATCGGTACCGGGACCGTCTGTTGTCACAGTTTGTGTCTTGCCTGATGGGTAATGGCAAGCGGTCAACGGCCGAATCGCTCATTTATCGGGCCATCGATCAGATGGAGAAGAAGACCGGTCAGCCGGGCCTGGAATTGTTCCACAAGGCTGTGAACAACGTTAAGCCGGTTTTGGAAGTTAAATCCCGTCGTGTTGGCGGTGCCACCTATCAGGTGCCAGTTGAAGTGCGTGCCGATCGTCGGACCGCCCTGGCCATCCGATGGCTGATCAGCTATTCGGCGGCTCGCGCCGGTAAGTCCATGGCCGAGAAGCTGTCCGCTGAGTTTATGGCGGCCGCCAACAACGAAGGTGCATCGATCAAGAAGAAGGAGGACACGCACAAAATGGCTGAGGCCAACAAGGCCTTTGCTCATTTCAAATGGTAGTTTTTGCTTCTGAATTGTTTGGCCGACGCCTGCCCATGAGCAGGCGGGACCGTTCACGATTGCGAGGGATGGTTTTGCGGCAGTAGGCTCTTTGACATCACGTATGTCCCGGTCGTTCACACCCTGCTGATGGAATGACCCTGTGTGCCGCTGCCTCATCGCAATCAGGCGGCCCAGGCATCTCGTCAACCAGGGCTTTTTTGTGTCATAAAGTTATGGACCTGAAGAAGATAAGAAATATAGGCATCATGGCTCATATCGATGCCGGCAAAACCACCACCACGGAGCGCATCCTGTATTACACGGGAAAAACGCACCGCATGGGTGAGGTCCATGAGGGGTCCGCTATTATGGATTGGATGGAGCAGGAAAAAGAGCGAGGTATCACCATCACCTCGGCTGCTACCACCTGTTTTTGGCGAGACCACACTATTAACATTATAGACACGCCCGGGCATGTCGATTTCACGGTCGAGGTGGAGCGGTCACTACGCATTTTGGATGGCGCGGTGGCCCTTTTTTGTGCCGTCGGCGGAGTTGAGCCCCAGTCCGAGACGGTCTGGCGCCAGGCTGACAAGTACCGCGTTCCGCGCGTGGCCTATATCAACAAGATGGACCGAACCGGCGCCAGCTTTGAGAATACCCTCAAAATGATGGCAGAGCGGTTCTCTACCAAGTGCATACCGATTGTCGTCCCGGCCGGCGAGGGTTCCATGTTCTCCGGGATTATCGATCTCATGACCATGAAACTGCGGACGTACAATGAGGAATCTCAGGGGCTAACCTGGGAAGACTTCGATGTCCCCGCTGACATGATCGATATCGCTAACGAGTACCGGGAGAAGCTGCTGGAGGCGGTGGCTGAATACGATGACGAACTCCTTGATCAGTTCCTCCATGATCAATCCCTGGATCCCGAGAGGATTCTGGCGGCCGTGCGCCGGGCTACCATCGCGAACGATATCGTACCGGTTCTCTGCGGTTCGTC
>WJKG01000074.1 GCA_014729205.1 candidate division GN15 bacterium
TACCAGCAGGGTATAAATTACAGTCGTGAAGGTGAGTATCGCAAAGCCATTGAACAGTGGCGCAAGGTTCTGCAGGCTCGACCGGAACACCCGACCGTGCGTCAGGATATCGAGGTCGCTCGCCGTCGCCTTGAGGCGCGATCCGAGGACACCTCCAACAGCATCAATTGATCGTCCGTATATGCCGTTGATCCGACCACCCCGCCGGAGGTCATGATCGTGCCGCTGTTTCGTCGTCCGATAAAAGAAATCAACGCCGAGTTCTCGGCTGAAGACAAATACCTCGACAGCATCCAGCGAACAGTTCGTGAAAGTTGCGGCTCAGCCGGTTTGAGCAGTCGCGATACTCAGGCTATCCTCCTGGCTACCGAAGAGGCCGCTACGAACATTATCCGGCATGCCTACCTGTATCAAAAGGGTGTCCTGCGCCTGCGAATCGTGATCTATCCGCGGCTGGTCGTTTTCTCATTCATTGATTTCGGGCGTTCCTTCCAGCCGGACGCCAGCGGCACGGTCGACTTACAGAAGCTGGTCGAGTCCGGGCGAAAGGGAGGACTGGGATTCTACATGATCCGCAAGATCATGGATTCGGTGCAGTATATTTCGTCGGCGGGACGAAACGAACTGCGCATGATCAAGCGGATTGATCAGCCGGCCGGTGGGGACCAGCCAATGCTTCGCCGGATGTTCTCGCTTCGCGCCAAATTCACTTTCTCCACGGTGTTTATCGTGCTGTTCATTGTCGGCGGAGCCTTTTACTTCATGGACCAGCAGACCGCTCGGCAGCTTCAGGACCGACTGGACCGCACAGTCGCCGCTCTGGTCAAGACCGTCGCCGACCAGACGGCCGGCTATCTGATACGCAGCCGCTCGGACGTGGAATTCGATGAACTCGTAGTGAACTACACCGGGGCCAACGAGGAACTCGAATTGCTGGTATTGACCGATCGCAACGGACGCATCCGGGCTCATTCCGAGGATGCTCGCAATATAGGCAAGGTGTTCGAACCGCCGCCGGGAGTGAACCCCGACTTCGAAGGCAGGCGACAGAGCTACATGGCCGACGGTGAAGAGTTGTATTACCTAGTCATGCCCGTGATGAACGAACGGCAGCTTCTGGGATATGCCCACGCTGTCTACTCGGACGACCCTATTTCGGAACCACTGGCCGAAGCCAGGCGTCGCATTATCATCCTGACGCTTCTTCTGTTGCTGTTTGGTCTGGTTGGAATCTACATGCTCTCCAACTACTTCGTGCGACCTATTGTCAACATAACCCGGAGGGTGCGCCGTTTCGCCTCCGGTGACCTGGAATCGGAATTGCCTCTCGAAGGTGCCGAGGAGTTCTTTGAGATATCACGGGCCTTCAACGAGATCATGACGCGGCTGGCTCAAGACCGGAAGAACATCGCCGCCCGCGAGAAGATGGCGCGCGAGATTGAGGTCGCGTCCCAGATACAGCGGACCCTGTTGCCCGGCGACCTGCCCCGGATTCCTGGGCTGGATATAGACGCCTTTTACCGGGCCGCATCCGTGGTTGGAGGCGATCTGTACGATGTTTTTGCGATCAGCGAGCATCGCTATTGCCTGGTCGTGGCTGACGTGAGTGGCAAAGGAGTGCCGGCGTCGCTGGTCATGTCCATGTTGCGTACGGTCGTCCAGATCAGTGCCCCGAAGGTCGGGTCGGCCAGGGAGATCTTGTTGCGTGTGAACGACTACATGAGCCACAATATCCCGTCGGGCATGTTCGTGACCATTATACTGGCTGTTTACGACGACAACGCTCGATCGCTGGACATAGTCTCGGCCGGGCACAATGCTCTGTTGCTTCGAAAGGCCGGCCAGGATGATGTCCAGACCATTAACCCCGGTGGTATGCCTCTGGGAATGCCGGCGACTATCGAGAAGCCGTTCGAGGAACGACTGGAAGGGCGGACCATCGATTTGGATCCAGGCGACTGCTTCGTGATGTTCACTGATGGCATAACCGAGGCGGTGGACCGCGAGGGTGGGCAGTTCGGTCTGGAACGGTTCCGGGATCTCTTTGCCAGAACAGCAGGTCGGAAACGAGCCGAGGCGGCTGATATCACCCGGGACATCGTAGGGGAACTCGATGAGTTTGTAGGGTTCACGACCCCGCCCGACGACATGACGCTGCTGGTCGGGCGAGTGGCACCCCGGGAGGATTCGTCCGCGCCCGCGGTCAGCGAAATACGCTCAATAGAATCGGGATCCGAGGGCGATAAACCGAACCGGCCATGATTTAGCTTGCAAATCCGGGCGTTTGGTCATTATAATCACGGCGGTAGGTATTGAAGAACGTTCGTAGATGACATGGAAAACATCTCGATATCATTGTCCGAAAGCGGCACCGCCGATATATCCGAAGTCCGGGTGGACGGGGTCATAGATACCCTCACGGCCTCGGAGCTGGAGGAGGTCTTCGAGTCGTTGCTGAAGCGTGACCGCTATCGCATAATCGTCGACTTAGCCGGAGTGGACTACATCTCATCGGCCGGCTGGGGCATATTCATTTCGAATATCCGCGACGTCCGGGCGCACGGCGGCGATATCAAACTGGCCAACATGGTTTCCAACGTCTATGAGATCTACGATTTGCTCGAGTTCGACAATGTCCTGAAGGCCTACGACTCGGTCGAAGCGGCCCGGGACGACTTCGGTGTCGGTGAGCAAAAAAAAAGCAGGAACCGCGCGACTAACCCTGGTTGACAATTTCGGTGAGGATACAAGCGGGGGGAGGACGCGTCCCCGGGGCCGTGCAGAGGATACCACCTCGACTCCGCCGGACAGCCTGGAGCGGGTGGTCTTACAGGCCGTACGTCATGACCCGTTCGCTTCGATTCGCCAACTCAAACGCCGTTGCTGCCGGTTTCCCTCCGGGCAGGAGGCAACTTGGTGGCGTGTCTTCCGCATTTTGAAGAGGGCCGGACTGCTGAGCCGCCGGGCTCGCTTCAACTATCTGCGGCAAAACGACTGAAGTTTTTTTTGACACTTGGTCACATCAGCGTATATTGAGATTAAGAGGAGTTGTGGCTTATGCTTAGCCAGACCTGGTTGATCGTGGTTCTGGCAGCGTTGTCGGCCGTCCTGGCGATATTGCTGATAACCCGAATCCGCAAAGAA
>WJKG01000075.1 GCA_014729205.1 candidate division GN15 bacterium
CGCGTGAGTTATTCATCACCGGCGAACGGATGAAAGCCAATCGAGCGCACGAGGTGGGGTTGATCAATAGGGTGGTTGATGATGATGCGCTCGATGCCGAAGCGGATGCGGTGGTCGAGGCGATCTTGTCATCGGGGCCGGAGGCGGTTGCGATGGCCAAGCGGTTGATTAGTGAAGTACCGGGTATGACGCCGGAGCAGTTCAAGCCGTATACGGCGGAGATGATCGCCAAGCTCCGTGTTTCCGATGAAGGCCAGGAGGGTATGGATGCCTTCCTGAACAAGCGCAAGCCGCGCTGGACAGAGAATTGAGTTTCACAGTAACATAGAAGAAACCATGGGTAAGCTATTCAACAAAGTACTGGTGGCCAACCGCTCCGAGATCGCGGTGCGGGTGATGAACGCCTGTCGCGTGCTGGGGATACCTTCGGTAGCGGTGTATTCCGATGCCGACACGCACAGCAAACATCGTTACTACGCCGATGAGTCGGTGCATATCGGGCCGCCGCCGCCACGGGAATCGTATCTGGATATCGACAAGATCATCGCCGCGGCCACAGAGACCGGCGCTGATGCCATTCATCCGGGTTATGGCTTTCTGGCCGAGAATCCACTTTTGGCCAAGAAATGCAGCGATGCGGGAATCACGTTCATTGGTCCGACTCCGGACGCTATTCGGCTGCTTGGCAACAAGGTGGAGTCGCGCTTGACTATGGCCGACGCTGGCGTACCGCTTATTCCCGGCATGAAGGACAGCTCCGGTGATATTGAAGCTTTTCAGGCTGCTGCTGATACAGCTGGGTATCCGGTGATAATCAAGGCTGCGGCCGGTGGTGGTGGCAAGGGGATGCGGGTAGTGCACAACCCCGAGGAACTGGCCGCAGCGGTTGAGGCGGCGCAGCGCGAGGCGGGCAATGCGTTTGGTGATGATACGGTGTATTTGGAAAAGTACATCGTCAATCCGCGGCATATCGAATTTCAGGTACTTGCCGACACGCACGGAAACACGGTGCATGTGTTCGAGCGTGAGTGCTCGATTCAGCGACGGCACCAGAAGATCATCGAGGAGAGCCCGTCGGTGGCGCTTGATCCAGAACTGCGCGAGCGGATGGGAGCCAGCGCCGTGAAGGTCGCTGAAGCCTCGGGATACGTTAACGCCGGAACGGTGGAGTTCCTTCTGGATGAAACCGGGAATTACTACTTCCTGGAGATGAATACGCGTATCCAGGTAGAACACCCGGTGACGGAGATGGTGACCGGCACCGACCTGGTTGTGGAGCAGATTCGTATTGCAGCGGGGGAGAAGCTCTCTGATGCCTTCTTCCATCTCACTCAGCGCGGGCATGCGATAGAGTGCCGCATATATGCCGAGGACGGCGAGAACAATTTCATGCCCTCAACGGGCGAGATCGTGCACTACTCGGAACCGGTGGGGCCGGGAATACGAGTGGACTCAGGTGTGCTGCATGGTTCACAGGTCACAATTGACTATGATCCGGTCATGGCCAAGTTGATTGTGCATGCGCCCACGCGCGAAATGTGCATCGACAAGATGATCACTGCCCTGAACAACTACAAGATTCTCGGTGTGCGGACATCGAAGAAGTTCATGATCGACTGTATGAATCACGCGGCATTTCGTGATGGGAAGACATACACGAATTTTATCGAGGTCAACATGGCCGATCGCGATATCAGTTTGGACGCCTATCGCGATATTGCTCTGGCGGCGGCCTCGGCAGCAGCGGTCAATCGCCCACAGGTGGCCTCGGCCGTTGGCGATGCTAAGCAGCGGCAACCCAGCCCGTGGGAAGCGATTGGCGCTTGGCAGATAGGAGATGTGATCCATGAGTAACCTGGAGTTCCTGTTCGAGGGGGAAGTCGTTGACACTAAGGTCGAGCGGCGCTCGCAGACGATTGCGGTGAGTATTGGTGATCAAGAGATGGTACTGTTGCCGGCAGGGGACAACCTGTACTCGGCACAGATCGATGGGCGAAAGGTCTCAATCGCGGCCGTGCGTCACAAAGACAAGTACTACCTCGATATCGACTCGGTGCTGCTGGAGTTGACCGAACCCTCGGCAGAGATGACGTCGAGCGGAACGGGCGAGGAAGGCGAATGGGACAAGATCTTCGCTCCCATGCCCGGCAAAGTGGTCAAGGTCCTGGTCGAAATGGGTCAGGAGGTACAGGAGAAGACCCCGATGGTGATTGTCGAGGCGATGAAGATGGAGAACCAGGTTAACGCGCGAGCCAAGGGGAAGGTGATTGCTATCAATTTCCAGGCTGGCGACCAGGTCGATACCGAGTCACCGATTATTGAGCTTGAGTTGGAGGCCTCGGAATAGGTCTTGGTTCTGAATTGGCGCTGACGAGAGTAAGATATCAATGAGAACCCGGCCGGCGATCGCACGCCGGCCGTTCGCATTTAGTGTGCTGGCTGCTGGTGCAGCTTTAGAAGAACCGCAGGCCTACCGTGATCGGGATAATGCTGGTGTCGTCCTGGTCAGTGAGGATACGGACATATCGTACCTGCGCGAACAGCTTGGCGGTAGTCCCAATCTCCAGTCCGGCTCCTATGTTCCAGTAGATCTTGGTGTCCCC
>WJKG01000076.1 GCA_014729205.1 candidate division GN15 bacterium
CGCCCGCGGCTGCTGCCACAAACGCAGCAGCGGTTGAGATGTTGAAGCTATGGGAGCCATCGCCGCCGGTACCGCAGCAATCGGCAGCATTGCCGTCGTTGAGGTTGATACGCACCGAGTGCAGGCGCATTGATTTCACAAACCCGGCTACCTCGTCCGGCGTCTCCCCTTTTTGTTTCAGGGCGATTAGCAACGCCCCGATCTGGGCCGGCGTCCACTGACCGCGCATAATCTCGTCCATGGCGGCCCCGGCCTGCTCAATAGTCAAGTGCTGGCGGGCAAAGATCTTGTTGAGTAGATCACTGATCATCGAGTCATCTCCAGGAAGTTGCTTAGCATAGGCTTGCCATTGGCCGTCAGGATCGACTCCGGATGAAACTGTACACCCCAAAGGCGATGTTTGACATCCTCTATTCCCATAAGAACTCCATCGGACGTCCAGGCGATTCGTTTGAATCGAGCGGGCAACGTATCCGGTTCAACAACCAGTGAATGATATCGAGTAGCCGTAAACGGCGAGGGAATCCCGGCGAACAGCTTAGATCCTGAGTGGTGAATCTCGGAGGTCTTGCCGTGCATCAAAGACGGCGCGTACCCAATCACACCGCCATACACCTGAGCCAGAGCCTGGTGACCAAGACAAACCCCCAGTATTGGAGTGTCCCCAGCTATAGACTCAATCAGTCTATTCATAATACCGGCGTTCTCTGGACGTCCCGGACCGGGCGAAAGGACAATTCCGCGTGGATTGAGACTGTGGATTTGTTTCACGCTCAGTTCATCATTCCGGTAGACCTCAACCTCAGCTCCCAGTTCTGCCAGGTACTGGAAAAGGTTGAAGGTAAATGAATCATAGTTGTCCAGAAGCAGTATCACTCTTGGTCCTCAGTCTTTCTGCAACACAGCTTCCATAAGAGCCGACGCTTTGGCCCGGGTCTCGTTGAACTCAGTACGAGGCTTGGAATCGGCGACGATACCAGCACCCGCTTGAACGTGGTATGTCTTGCCTCGCTTCACGATCGTCCTGATAGAAATACACGAATCGAGGTTTCCCCAGAAATCGAGATACGCCACAGCACCGGCATACGGTCCCCGGCGTCGGTTCTCCAGTTCGTCGATTATCTCCATAGCCCGGATCTTGGGTGCACCTGATACCGTCCCGGCCGGGAAGCAGGCAAGGAATCCTTCCAGCGGAGCTACCCCCCGGTCCAGCTTGCCGGCAACCGAGCTGACGATGTGCAGTACATGAGAGTAGCGCTCGATAATCATCTTGTCCTTGACATGCACCGAACCTGGCTTGCTGACACGGCCGATGTCGTTTCTCCCGAGGTCCAGTAACATGGTATGCTCGGCGAGCTCCTTGGGGTCGGCAAGCAATTCCCGAGCAAGCTTGTCGTCCTCGACCTCGTCTCTGCCGCGGGGTCGAGTTCCGGCGATGGGACGTGTCTCCACGGTCCCGTTCTCAACACGCACCAGCATCTCCGGCGAGGCCCCGATCAGGGCATCATCACCAGACCGAACCAGGAACATGTATGGCGAGGGGTTGATTCTCCGCAGTCGGCGGTACACCTCCAGCGCCGTGCGATTGGACGATAGCGACCACCGTTGCGACAGCACAACCTGGAAAATGTCGCCTTCCTTGATATACCGCTTCGCCTTGCGCACCATCGACTCGAACTGTTTCTGCTCGTATTGAGCTTTGACGCTACCTGTATGCACCGGCCCGGATTGTCTGGGGCGCAATCCGCGTTGGAGACGGACAACGATTTGGTTGATACTGTCCCTGGCCTCGTTGTACTTGGCCCGTAGTCCCTTCTCTCCCGGTTGGTGCATAACATTGCCGATCACTACGATTTCCTGCCGCAGGTGATCGAAGGCAACGAGAGACTTGTACAGACCAAAGCGCATTAGCGGCAAACCAAGATCATCAGGATTGCTGTCCGGGATGTCTTCCAGCCAACGAATAGTATCATACGCGAAATAACCTACGGCACCACCGGTGAACCTCGGCAACCCGGGGACATGGACTGGACGATACTGACGGAACAACTCGCGCATGAACTCCAGCGGATCAGCATCGAGAGTACGCCTCGTGCGTCCCTGACGCAGCGTTACGCCGTTACCGGAGCTTTCCACCAGAAGGAAAGGATCGAACCCGACGAACGAATACCGGGCCAGTTTCTCGCCCCCTTCGATAGATTCCAGAAGGAACGAGTGCCGACGATTGGCAGCCACCTTCAGATACGCCGATACGGGCGTGTCGAGATCCGCCGGGATCCGCACGTGGAGCGGTACCACATTACCGTTACGGGCGAGAGTTCTGATTTCGGAGAAGCTCATCATGACATAACAGCCTCGCCCGTCGCTATCGGGGCCACCGGACCGGAGAGCAGGATCTCGTTGGCGTCCTCGGACCACTCTATATGCATAATACCGGCCTCGAACTGCACATCACAGCTGCGATCCACGAATCCGTTCATCACTGAGGCACACACGGCAGCGGCGGCGCCTGTGCCCGATGATGTGGTTACTCCCACACCACGCTCCCAATCCGCCACCTCGATGAGGTTGCGTTCGATAACACGTACGAACTCGACATTGGTCTGGTTGGGGAATGCCTCGTGGACTTCAATGTCAGCACCGATCTGGGGCCAGTCCAGATCGAAATCGTCAACAAACAACACAACATGAGGATTACCGATTGCCACGCAGGTTATCGGAAGGTCCACACCACCGATAGCCAGTGGTTCATTGATCCAGTACTTCATGTCTGTCTTCACCGGTATCTCTGCGGCGACAAAGGTCGGCTGGCCCAGTGAGGCGCGCACATTGTAGTCGTTTCCCTCAACACCAATGATTTCGACTTCGCTCGTAACGTGGTCCATAGTAATCAGAAAGCGATTGACCGACGTGTCCTTGAGATGCTGATGGACCCCTACGATGCGTAGTCCGTTGCCGGACTTCTCCGCCCAGGAACCATCGGCGTTGTACAGTTCGACGTGGAGGGTGCTGTCGTCTTCAGACACGAAGAGAATCCCGTCAGCACCAATACCGCGCTGCCGGTCACAGAGATACTCGGCGACGCGCGAGAAGTCCGGCAGTGACTCAACGCTCGATGGCTCGACAATCAAGAAGTCGTTGCCGAGCGCGTGGTATTTGGCAAACGGGATTAACATGCTGCCAAGTATGGCCCGACGCGGGCAATCGGGCAAGAAAAAAGCCCGCTGACCGGTTCTTAAGGCTCCAGACAGCGGGCTGTGTTTTCTGGTCGTTGTGACGCACTAGATATTCTCTTTGAGCAGTTGGCCCAGACGTTCGATGCCCTGCTCAATTCCCTCGTGGGTGGCATTGGAGAAGTTGAGACGCATGGTATTCTCACCGCCACCGCCCGGGAAGAACGGTGAACCGTATACATAAGCCACCTTCTTATCCACTGCCTTGGGCAGAAGCTCTTTCGCAGACATATGCTCGGGCAACTGGACCCAGAGGAACAGGCCACCGTTCGGTTCGGTCCACTTGATGCCATCCGGGAAGTGTGCCTTCATGGCTTTGATCATGACGTCTCGCTTGGCGCCGTAGTCTTCGCGCAGCTTTTCGATATGCGGTTCCAGCTTGCCGGAGTTCACATACTCGTAAATGATGTACTGACACAGCGTGTTGGTGTGCAGGTCGGTACACTGCTTCACTTTCTCGAAATGAGGCATGATGTCCTTGGGGCCATTCATAAAACCCGTTCGAAGTCCCGGCGTCAGCACCTTGGAGAAAGTGCGGATCGCGATCACCTCGTCGCCACCGTACGACTTCAAGGTCGGCACGCGCTCGCCTGCAAAACGGATATCGCTATACGGATTGTCATCGATAATCGGTATATTGTGCTTCACTGCCAGGTCAACCAACGCATGGCGACGCTCGAGCGACATGGTAATGCCCGTAGGATTCTGGAAGTTGGAGACGGTGTAGATCAGTTTCGGGTTGTGCTTCTTGATCTTCTCCTCGACCTGGTCGATAATCATACCCTCGTCGTCCATGTCCACCCCGGCATACCGAGCTCGGTAGTAATTGAACGCCTGAAGGGCGCCCAGATACGTCGGGTTCTCGCAAATGATGTAGTCGCCGGGATCGATGAAGGCACGAGCCACGAGTTCCAGACCCTGCTGGCCACCGGAGACGACGAGCAGATTGTCAACCTCGGTCTTCGTTCCGCGCTCGGTAGCACGCTGGGCAATCAACTCGCGCAGTTCCGGGACGCCGCGCGAGAGCGTGTACTGCACACCCTTAGCGCCATACTTCTCTATGACGGTATTCATGGCCTCTTTCAGATCATTCAGCGGAAACAGCTCCGGAGCCGGTAAACCTCCGGCAAAAGAGATGACACCCGGCTGCGAGGAAATCTTGAGGATTTCACGGATAATGGAAGTTTCAAGCGACACAACGTGCTTGGCGATCTTCCACAGATCGGTGTGAACTTCGAGCTTCTGGTCGACAAGCATCGGATTGTCCTTTCTTGCGTTTGGCCCGACCGGATACAATGCTCATCAAGCCATTGTCACCGAGGACGGGGGTTGGATCTCAAATCGCCCGTAGGATAGTGGATTTTCCGATCGATTTCAACCCAAATCCGCTATGGGATAACGGCTTTGCAACCGATCTATACTCGAAATATACAGCCTCACAAGGCGCTTGACACCGCATACCCGCCGGTGTACTTTTGGGGCCACATATCGCATCTGATCAAGCCACCGTAGCTCAGTTGGTAGAGCAACTGATTCGTAATCAGTAGGTCTGCGGTTCGAATCCGCACGGTGGCTGTTTTTACGCCCTGAATTCGGCCCGGCCATGATTTCCGATAATCGCCTGTTTAATAATGCGGCCTGAATAAGTCTCCCAAAAATCATACCAGAATTTTATCGGGCTACCGGAATTTCGGGCCGACACCTTCCACGGATAAGATTACCGTCATAACAATTCAAAGCACCAATCATTTTCCGCCCGGCTCGCAGGGGGGAGATCCGTCGCGGAAAATGAAGTTGATCAGGTAGACGCAATCGCCGACATTAATCCAGCCGTCGATGTTTATATCGCCGCATTGATACTCTCCGCCTCCTTCACAGGCGTCGCCAATGCCGTCACCGTCGCTGTCGGCAAAAGATCGGACTCGCAGTTCGTAGAAGATGGCGTCTTTGAACCAGAACGGATCGTTTCTTGTTGTACTTTTGCGCCGTGCCATGATTTAGTTACGCTCCA
>WJKG01000077.1 GCA_014729205.1 candidate division GN15 bacterium
CAACCGAATACGCCAACCCCTGTTTCTCGCGAAGGTTCTTGTAGAGCCGGTCAGACAGGATCGACACCGCCACCTTCACCGCGGTTGCCTCGTCGCTTCTTGGGCCCGGAATCAAGTTGCCCAGATACATAGCCACCTGTTCGCTCTCCATCGGTACTTCGTGAATGCGGGGCTCGAACGATGGCTCCGGGCGAACAACCGTATCGGGTACGAATCCTGTAGCTGCTAGGCGCCCGAACCTGTCGTTGACCAAAGCCATGATCTCGTCCACCGGACGCTGACTGGCAATGCTGAGGATCATGTTCTCAGGGCTGTAGAAACGACGGTGATGCTTAATCAGATCGTCACGGGTTATCATTGAGACTGTCCGCATGCTTCCTATAATGGAATGCGCGTAGTCCGTGCCTTCGAAGAGGGTCCTATAAAATCCATCGCGGGCCACATTGCGCGGCGAAGCCATCTGTCGTCCGAGCACCATTTGCATCTCGCCGCGCACCTGCTCGATTTGCTCCGGGTCGAAGCTGGGATGCAACACCATCTCACAGAACAGATGAAATCCCCGCTCGGCGAACTCATCAATTGTCTCAAACTTGCAAAATGAAAATACCCGGGATGTATAACGGTC
This sequence comes from candidate division GN15 bacterium, assembly GCA_014729205.1. GTDB lineage: Bacteria > Zixibacteria > MSB-5A5 > GN15 > FEB-12 > WJKG01. Next base: position 626 of record WJKG01000077.1, read on the forward strand.
ATCGTACGGTATCCACGGATTGTCGTTCAGCGTCACCTGCGCGCCAATCTGTGCCAGATCACGCGACAACTCTTCGGCGGACCGAGTCACCGTGCCTTTGTCCAGACACCGATTAACGAAATCCGTAATACCCGTCTTTCCCTCAGGTTCATTGGCTGTACGGTGCTTGCCCAGCACGTTCATGGCAAACACCTGGCTTCCCGGCGAGGATTTGACGATAACTGTCAGCCCATTATGTAATACTTCACGATGGTACTGTGCCGAATCTGCCAGCTCCATATCGATGATCTCTGTCGGTGGGTACTCCAGTGGGATTCCCTTGCTGACATCGTATTTAACGAATTGCATCGTGTCGAAGTAGGCACGAACCTGTTCAGCCGGCATGCCTTCCGGTTCAAAGGGTACGCCTCCTGAATCCGGAGGACGCACAATGGTAGCCACGAAGCGCGGCTCGCTAAGCCATTCTGCCGCTGCCTGCTGGCACTGATCCCATTCTACCTGAGCAAGCATCTGCGGGTAATTCTGGATGAATTCGTAGCCGGTAGCCATCATCTTGTCGGAGATGATGAACCCATAATAATGCAGCTTTTCGGACGAATAGATATTGTCACATTTCACCGACGTCTTGATGCCCTCGAGTACATCGGTATCGACCATGTGCGTTGTCATCCCGGCCAGTTCATCTTGTATTGTCCGGATGATCGACTCCACATTGGAGGGGTCGTCCGTGCGCACCGTCATATCGATCCGGCTGAACTCGGCCATGGTATTGAGCGAAGCGCCAAATTCGCTGGCCAATGGTGTCTCGCCGTCAGTAAGGGCGGCTTCAAGAGGAGAAAGCTCCTTATTGTTGAGATACCGCACGAGCAGGTCAATCGGGAAATAATCGTCGTCGGTATAGTGGGGAGCGGCTAGAGAAATGTCGACATGCGTCTGACGCACGTTCCCGACGGTGTCAAACACTTCCCGCACGCCGGCAAGATCGTCGGTGCGAATCGTCGGCTCGACTATCTCCACCGCCTGCTCCGGCGCCGGGATCGCCCCCCAGAGGCTGTCGAGAACAGGCCGCATTTGCTCCGATGAGAAGTCGCCGATTACCAGCAGCGTCATCCTTGAAGGGACATAATACCGCTTCCAGTAGTCGATTATCGCCTCCCGGGGAATGTTTTCGATGAACGATTCATAGCCTATGACTGGTCGACTATAGTCAGTCCCGGCATAGCCGTGTTGGGTGAAGAACTCTTCCGCCGCCGAGCCCGGGCGGTCTTTGCCACTGCGGATCTCTTCAATTACCACTTTTCGTTCCTTGGCCAGTTCATCCTCGGGAAACGTGGAGTTAAACAGCATATCGGCCTGGACAGTCATGGCATAGTCAATGTACTGCTTGGGCACCAATACCAGATAGCAGGTCAAGTCCTTGCGCGTAAAGGCGTTTAGATACCCCCCGAGATCACTGACAGAGTTGTCGAGTTCTTCGCGGGTCAGGTTCGTCGTTCCATCGAAGAGTAGATGCTCCAGAAAGTGCGTTATACCGTTCTCATATTGGGACTCGTATTTGCTGCCTGACTTGATGAAGACAAGACTGGCAATCATGGGAGAACCCGGTTGTGGCTTCATGATTACCTGCATTCCGTTGGGCAGTTCATAAGTCTCGGTCTCAGCCTGGGCCATCGCTGGAACGGCCAGCATTACCAGCATTGCCATGCAGATCAAGCTGAGTGTACGCGATGTCGATGGAATCCGGTGCCTCATGGGGCCTCCTAACGTATTTCTCATAAGAGCCGATATTGGCCTATATCTGTCCGATTGATGGTAGGTTAAGCTATGCAGGTCGGCAGCAATTGTCAACGGATAGGCAACCTCTTGCGAGGTCCCGACCATTATTGATTGACAAGATTCTCTATGACGATATATTCCGCTGACTTCAATGACTATGAGTAGACGACAGAGAAAGATAGTTCGCCTCGGGCACAGCCTTGTCGCCCTGCTGGTTATATGCGCGCTGGTTGCTTCGGGCGCCAGCTCGGCCATGCGTCTGTTCCCTGCCGACAGGGCCGCAGACCAGACCGACCAGCAATGGGCGGTAGCCGAATTGGTGCAGGGTCCTCCCGCTCCGGAGGAAGCCGGTGACAATATGGGTGACTTCGGTTCGCCAAACTGTGAACCGGCAGGCTATGTCGTCTCCGTACTCATTAAATCCGATTCCGGCTCACGAAGCATTCTGCGCGAGATAGCCGATTATTCGGTGACCCAGATAACCGCTGGTCATCGTGTCCACGCTCCTCCGACCGTCGCGACTCCCTCGCTGGTCAATTCCCATCTGGGCCGCCAGTTTACCCTGGTAGGCGCCCGCCCCTCAGGCACCAGCTAACGGTGCCCCGCCAAGGCTCTCGGTTTGTAACCGACAGCCCCTTTGTATTCGCTGAATTTCAAGACAACTAACAATAGACGAAGTAAGCATTTGCGAGAAAGGAAACTCTATGTCCGGCAAGAATTGGCGCATAATTGTCACGCTGATCCTCGTTGTCGTGGCTGTATTCGCCTTCTGGAACACGTTCAAGTTGTGGACGATGTCCGAAGAAGAACAGCAACAGATGCAGCAGGAGGATCCTGGAGCTCTCCTGGAGTTGCAGCAAAAGGCAATCAGACTTGGTCTTGACCTCCAGGGCGGTATTCACGTCGTCCTGCGCGTCAAGACCGAGGAACTTGACCAGGGCGCCCGCCAGGAAGCGGTCGACCGCGCAATCACCGTTATTCGTAACCGTGTCGATGGTCTCGGTGTTGCCGAGCCTACCATCCAAAAGCAGGGCGATGATCGCATTATCGTCGACCTTCCCGGTTACACCGATGCCGAGCGAGCCGAAGACCTGATCGGCCAGACGGCACTACTCGAATTCAAGCTCATGGCTTCAGTCGAGGACGCCAACCTGGTCATCGAGAAGATCGATTCGGTGGTGCACCAAATCGAGATGGAACGAGCCGGCATTGAGCCAGGTGAAGAAACCACCGGCGAACCTGCTGAGGGCGAGGCCGACACTGCTATGGCCGAAGCCCTGTCGGATACCGAAGAGGTGCAGACCGATGCCGAGGTATTGGCAGAACTCATGGGTGACACCGCCATCGATACGACAGAGTTGTTCGGTTTCGAGGAGGACACCACCCTCGGCGAGCAGGAGACACCGCTTTCCAGCCGCCTCCAGGTAGCCCTCTTCTCACAACGGACCAACCAGGCCTGGCCCGGATTCGTGGTAAGCAAGAAAGATCGGGAATTGATCGACCGCTGGTTAAGCCTGCCAGAGGTTCGCAATGTCATCCCGATCGACCTGCAGTTCGCCTGGTCCACCCGCCCTGAAATCCGCGACAACCGCGAGGTGTACATGCTCTATGTGCTCAAGCGGAAAGTGCAGTTCCTCGGCAAGTTCCTCGAGAACATCGCACTGGGGCAGGACACCTATGGCAAGTATGCAGTTGATTTCCGGCTCTCAGGCGACGGTGCCGCCCGGTTCGCCCAGTTGACCGGCGCCAACATCGATAAGCCGCTGGCAATTGTTCTCGATGGTAAGGTAGAGTCGGCGCCGTTCATCAACTCGAAAATCCGCCGCTCCGGGCAGATCACCATGGGCTCCACCGCGAGGATGGAA
>WJKG01000078.1 GCA_014729205.1 candidate division GN15 bacterium
CTGCAAAAGGGAACCGCCCGCTACAATCTTGTCGCCGAATACCAGAAGCGGCACCAGATTATCATCTCCTACTGCGAGCCATTGAAAAACAAGGCGCTTATCCCCGCCAGTGAATATCCGGCTCTCCCGGAAGACCGCCAGATTGGCCTGAACCCGGAGACTGACGAGAAATCTCGCCCGGAGTTCAAACCCTTCCAGAGAGGTCTTAGATTGTAGGCAATCTTCTCTGCTGAGCCAGCGATGATGATATCCACTGCACACAATTGCCATCCCGAACAACAATCGGCCCCGTCTGAGCAACCCTCGCCCTGTCGAAATCTCCCATCATTGTTGCCATTAGCCGGTTTGCCGCGTCTCACGGGACCTTTGGCACACCCTTTGCACTTGAGCTGATCATGAACTCGGACCTTTTCAACCAGATTAGAATCCTGCCGATCGATCGGATTATCCCCTTTGAACAACTACCGTCGATCGACCCCGATCTCACTGTGTCGGATTGCCACCTGGTCCGTGACCCCTTTCTGGTTGCTCCTCTGGACAATGAGCACTACGTCCTGCTGGACGATACCGATACCTTCGCCGAATTGATATCCTGCGGCGTAACTGAGCTACCGGTGCAAATCATCGGCTGCAATCAGGTCTCGATCACAAGCCCGAGACTGGGCCTCGATGGGTTCAGCTTCGAGGATCTTTCGCGCCTTGCCTCGAAGTACCCCGAGGAGATTCGACTCTCCGAGAAACTCGATAACACTACCGACAACACCGCCCTCAGACTGTGCTTTGATTTTGCGGATCGCCCGCCTGTCTACGCTTACCTCAATCACCCCAAGTCGGGTGGCTGCCCCCGTGCGCTCCAGCTGATCTTCGAGACGATAGAATACAGGGGAGGCTACCAGCCCGAGGTTCGCCTTGACGGTCTCACTCCGCGACTCATGCGCCGTCGAAACTACACCTGCCTGCTTACCCTGCCTAATCCCACTCTTGCCGATATTGAACGGGCTGCTCTTGACCGTAGGTACTACCCCCTTCGTATCGTCTCGGTCAGTACCGCTTTACGAGCACTGCAAATCGACCTCTCCGTGGCAGTGCTTACGTCCGACCTGCCGCTTTCCGAGAAGGAAGCGTATCTCCGCGACCTCATTGTCTATCGGCACCAGAGCAGCCGAACGAGCTCATACGAGGGGCGCATTTACCTCTTCAATCGCTGATCAAGACTCAAAAACTTGTTGAACCGCCCGCCTTCAGGGCCTTTCTTGTGGCCTGTTATGGGGCCTTCGCGGATGGCTCGATAGGGCTTGTCGGGAGACAGGCCGACCACCGGTCAATCTCGGAAATGTGTCGACCATGAAAAAGCCCCGCACGAGAAGGGCGGGGCAGAGGCTTTGCCACAGTGGCGGCAGCGTCTTCTAACCGAGACGCGAAATACTGCGGGCCAGTCGCGATTTGCGACGGTTGGCAGTGCTCTTGTGCAGCAGGCCACTGTTGACCGCGCGATCCAGCAGACTGGTCACATGACCGTAACGCTGAATTGCTTCCTCGCGGTTGGTTATGCTGCGAAGGCTGCTGATGGCCGAGCGAAGCTCCGAGCGGGACGCCCGATTACGCTGACGGCGCTTTTCGTTGGTCTTAACTCGCTTCTTGGCAGACTTATGATTCGGCAAGGTTATCATCCCTTCTCGGTTTAACGTTATGTACCAGAACCTCTAAATATAATCGGCTATCCATTCTTGTCAACACAGCCGGAAAAGAAAAGTTCGCTGGTCGGCTCGACCTCTACCGTCTCCTCGGCCACCGCCCTCTCCCGAGTCTTCGGCCTTGTACGCGAACAAGTCATGGCCTACTTCTTCGGGGCCTCCATGGCCACCGATGCTTTCGTTGCCGCCTTCAGAATCCCCAACCTCCTGCGGGACCTCTTTGCCGAGGGCGCTCTCGCAGCCGCCTTTGTACCCGTCTTCAAGAATAAGGCAGTTACCGAGGGTACCGACTCTGCCTTCCGACTGGCCAAAATCGTCCTGACCATGATGCTCGTCACCGTCGGGATCATCGTCATTCTCGGCGTTGTCGCCGCCCCGGCACTTGTCTTCTTGTTCGCCAACGGCTTTACCGAAATACCGGTCAAATTCGACCTCACCGTCAGCCTCACCCGCATAATGTTCGTCTATCTGCTGTTGGTTTCGGTGTCCGCCCTGTTCATGGGTATGCTGAATTCATACGGCCGGTTCGGCATTCCCGCCCTTTCGCCGGCCATGTTCAACCTGGGCTCCATTCTTTCGGTTGTCTTCCTTTATGAGTACTTCGAACAACCTATCTACACCCTTGCCATAGGTGTCGTGGTTGGTGGAATAGGACAACTCGTTCTGCAGCTTCCTTCGATCTACTACATCGGCTTCCGCTACCGGCCCAACTTCGATTTCCTCGCGGCCGGCCCAAAACGTGTGCTTAAGCTCTTCGGACCAATGGTGGTCGGGCTTTCCGGCAGCCGCGTCAATATACTTATCAGCACACTGATTGCCTCCTTCCTTGCGCAGGGCGCCCTTTCATACCTGAATTACGCCTACCGCCTCATGCATTTCCCCCTGGGCGTCTTTGCGGTTGCATTGGGTACGGTGGCCCTGCCGCGTGTCTCGGAAATGGTGGCCCGCGGCCAGACAGACCGCCTTGGCCGCTCCTTTCTCGAAGCCATGAGTCTGAACCTGTTCATCGTCATACCGGCAGCCTGGTTCCTCGCCGTCCTCGGACGACCCGCAGTCGAACTGATCTTTGGCTGGGGTGCCTTCACGAATCGCGACGCTGCCAATACCGCCCTCGCGCTCCTGCACTATTCCTACGGACTGATCGGTTTCGCGGCTGTGCGCGTGACGGTCCCGTTCTATTACGCCTTCGAGGACTCACGCCTGCCCATGAGAATCTCGTTGATCACGGTGGCTATCAACCTGGCGCTGTACTACCCCATGGTGCAGCTTCTGAACTTCGCCGGACTGGCCGCCGCAACCTCGATCGCCGGTGTAGCGAACTTTCTCATGCTGTTGGCCTGGTTGCCCAGTAAAGGGGTGGAGGTGCCCTGGCGCGGGCTGATCTTCAGTGCCGTCAAGACCATCGTTGCCGGTGGCGTGGCCTTCCTCGTCACCGAATGGGTACCGGTGAGCTTTGGCAATATCGATAGTGTCTTCCTTGACCGCCTCTTCAAACTCCTGGTTCCGTCCGCGGTTGCATTGGCAGTGTATCTCGGGTTGTGCCTCATTCTCCGCGCCGAGGGAATGATGGTGCTCTACAGGGGGCTCAAGAAACGAACCTGACGGGGGCATAACGTGGTCCGACGATATCCCAGCCTTATCCTCCTGGTAGCGGTCGTTCTCGGCATCGCCCTGGCTGACTACACCCGCGCCCCTGCCTGGCTGTTGCTTCTGGCAAGCCTGGTGGCGCTGTTGATCGGCTTCTATACCATCTCCACACGTTCACTGCGCCAGGCCACGATCATGTTTGCCGCCACCATCGGTTTGTTCAGCGGTTTCCACTACGCCATAGGCCACTACGATGTCGGCCCCAACCACATTGCCAACTTTGCAGAACCCGCCCATCGTTACCACATGATAGGCGAGGTGGTCGACTGGCCTCGCCTCAGGCCCGGACGTACCGAACTGGTTGTCGAGCTCGATTCAATGGCTGCCACTCACAACTTCACACCGGTCCACGGACGCATCATGGTTCGCCTGTCGGCACCTACAACGAGTATCCAGCGCGGGGACCGACTCGAGTTCTTCGGCCGCATATATCCCGTTATCGAACGCGAGGATCCCACGGGCTTTGACTACGGCCGCTATCTTCGCCTCGACCGCATCTTCGGCCGCGTCTATCTGCCCACCGAACTCAACATCCGCGTCGACCGACGCTCCGACATCGGCCTGTTCGCCGCTGTTGACCGAATACGCGATGCTATCCGCCGGAGCTTCCAGGACAATCTCTCACCCATCGCAGCCGCCCTTGCCTCCGGCTTCCTCATTGGCGAAACGCGCGACATCCCCTCCGGAGTCTACACCCTCTTTCGCGATACCGGCACCCTGCACGTCCTCGCGGTCTCCGGCTCCAATGTCGCCCTCGTCGTCGCCTTCGTCCTCGCCGTCTTGTGGATCTTCCGCCCCTCCCGAAATCACCGCTACCTGATCCTGCTACTTGCCATCGGCTTGTTTGCCCTGCTTTCCTACGAGGAGCCTTCCGTGCTTCGCGCCTCACTCATGGCTGCCCTTGTCATCATCGCGCGATGGATGGGCCGCAACTACGACCTGCACAACATCATCTCGCTTGCAGCGCTCATCATCCTTTTGGTCGCACCCGCGCAGTTGTTCGATGTCGGCTTTCAGCTTTCATTTGTCATCGCCTGGGGGCTCATTCTTACCACGCCACGAGTTCTCAACCGCCTTCCTGAGCGCATCACCCACGGCCATCGATGGCTCTACTGGCTCGCCATGACCCTGACTGTCACTATCACCGCCCAGATCTTCGCAGCCCCGCTAATGCTGTTCTACTTCGGGCGCTTTCCGCTGCTCTCGCCACTGGCCAACCTGGTCGTCGTGCCCATGGTTTCGGTGGGAGTCTGGACTATGCTGGTAACGCTGGTACTGGATTTCATCTGGCCAACTCTGGGACTCGCCGCAGGTGCACTCACGACCGTCTGGCTGGAGAGTATCATAGATACCCTGCGCCTGTTCATCTCGGGCGACAGCACCATCTGGCAGGTTACAACCCTCAACTGGCTTCTCGTCGCCGCCATGTACGCCGCGATAGTCATCACGGTATTCGCTATGACACGTTCGCAATGGCGACGAGTACTTGTCATGGGTCTCCTGCTGGTCACTAATGCCGCCCTGGCGATTGGCGTAATCGGTTCCTTTCTTCATCAGCCCCGATCCGAACTCCTGCTGTTCCGACTTCCCGGCGGCATTGGAGGTCTGGTGATGGATCGCGATTCGCGCCAGGCCGATCTGATAGTCACCGGCCTCTACGGCAGAGACTATCCCATTCACGAGCGAATCATCAATCCCATTCTCGAGCGGGAAGGGGTCGAGTCGGTGCAGCGGCTGTTTGTCATCTCATCCGACTACACGGCCCTCGAAGACCTGCTGCGTCTGGCCGATCAATACCAGACCGACAGCGTCCTGGTCCACCCCAGACTACTACCCAGCGCTCGCGATCTGCAGCTCCAGGAAGCCGTGGGACACAGCCTGGATGGACTCATCGGCTGGACCGACCTACCAGACAGTCCTGTTGGCGGTGGCTACTATCCCGCCGATGACCGCCTCCTCCTGATTTGTGACAATCACCGAACCAGCTTTCTGGCCGATTGGCCCACACCGACCGAGAAGTGGCCGCAGGCCGATCTGCTCGTGGTCAATGCCAGACTAACCCTGCCCGAAGACTCCGCCCGGTTTACCCGCACCAGGAGCGACCAAACCATCATCTGTGCACGAATTGAACAGGACGACAGCACATCGCAGCCACCTCGGGATGTCGCGGCCGATATCATCGACCTCGCCCGCACCGGCTATCACCGGATCGCTCTCAACGGAAGAAGCGGACTTACCGCCCAAATACCTGATTAGTCCCCGAAATCACATCAAGATATGACGGGGTCGACCCGATAACTATAGAGAAGTGGTACCGTTTCTCTTAACCGCGGCGTTTTCGCGCCTCTGATAGGATAACTCAATGGGATTGTCCGGTAATCTAAAGACTGTTTCATTCCCCGACATCCTCCAGCTGCTGGCGACCGGCAAGAAGTCTGGTGTGCTCGAGGTGGGCACCCAGAGTCGGCAAAAGGAGGTCGCCTTCAAGAGCGGCAACATCATCTACGCCAGCGCTGTCAATAGCTCCGAGGACCTGCTGGGGAACATGCTCCTGCGGCGAGGTAAGCTCTCCAAAGCTGACCTCGACAAGGCCATCACTCTCCACCGCCAGACCGGCCGACAACTCGGCACTACCCTGGTGGACATGGGCCTGTTCTCAAAGGAAGAGATCGCTGAATGCCTCAAACTTCAGATCGAAGAGATCGTCTACAATCTCTTCTCCTGGCAGGAGGGAGAGTTCATCTTCCACGAGGGAGCTTCGCCCACCAATGCCCCCTTCCTTGTTGAACTCAGCACCATGAACGTCATCATGGAAGGTACCCGGCGTATCGACGAGTGGCTCGAGATCCAGAAAGTGTTGCCACCCGACGACGTCCTGCTGGCCCTGGTGAAGAACCCCAAGATCAATCGCGAAGAGATTACGCTCTCGCTCGATGAGTACAAAATCCTCACGCTCATCAATGGCGAGCGCACCCTCCCGGATCTGATCAATGCCTCCCCGATGGGAGAATTCGTGACCTGCCGCTCCGTCTACCGCCTGATCGTCAACAAGATGGTCGAGGTCATCGGTCGCCGCGAGGAGACCGAGAAGGAAGATGAGGAAGAGGTCATGCTCTCGCTGGTCTTCACCATGTTCAACAACTGCTTTACCCGCATCCGGGCCATTGTCGAGCAGATCATCGGCGAGGACAACAAGCGCTTCAACGCCTTTGTCGCCCAGTACCGCTCCGGACTGCTGCGCTTCTTCCCGGGGATGGGGGAGGACAGCGAGGTTAAGCCTTCCTACGAGAAGTTCCTCGCTTCGGTCCGCGCCCTGCCACCGACCACACGGTACCACCACCTCATGTTCGGACTCCAGACCATGCTCTCAGAGCAACTGGAGTTCGTGTTTCAACTTGTTGGCGAAGGACCTTTCCGTGAAGCACTGATCTCCGTCAAAAAGGAAATGTCCGAACCGTTGGCGCTGCGTCGCGAAGTTGTCAAGCGGTATGGACTCGAGGATAGCTTCTTCAAGACACTTAAGCGAGCCGACAAGGTAGTCAAAATGATCAGAGGTTGAGATACCCATGAAACGTTTTCTGTTTACTACAAGTGCGCTGGCACTGATTATGACCTCCACCACGCAGGCTGCGAACGTAGCCGTGATCGCAACACCGCCAACCCTGCTCGATACGCTCGTGCTCGGCCTGGCCGTGTTCGCCACTGTTACGTCCATGAAAGTCTTCGATCTGGTGCGCGGCGGATTGCTCAGCAAGAGTTGGCAGTTCTTCGCAGGAGGTTTCGCAGCCCTCGCCCTGGCACAGCTCCTGCGTATTCTGAATGCAATGGAAGTATTCAGTCTGCCGTCTTTTGTTGTGCCGGCCGTGGTAATGATTATGATAGGGCTGTTTATCATGGGCGTCATCCAGACCAGGAAGACGCTGGGATAAAGCGACAATTGAGTTGACACAACTGATTGTGGCTGTTATCTTTACGTGTTGCGCTAAACTTTTGCTTTTGGTAACTTGCTAAAAGCAAAGCAGTTACGGGCCCATAATGCCAAAGACATCGGAATTAGACGAGCGCATTAGCAAATGTCAGAAGATCCTCGACGAGGATCCTAACTCCCAGATCTTCGCGGCCCTGGCCGAAGCCTACCGCAAGAAGGGAGAACTGGACAAGGCCTTCCAGGTCTGCCAGAACGGACTAAGGATACACCCCTCCTATGGCTCCGCACATCTGGTTATGGCCAAGGTCAACCTCGATCGCGGTCAATACGACTGGGCGGAAATCGAGGCGCAGAAAGCTGCCGAGATCGATGGCTACACGCGCGCCGTTGAACTGCTCCTGGCAGAGGTGTACATCTACAAGGGCGAATTCTCTGCAGCCATTAAGATGCTCAAGCGCCTGCACGAGGCTGACCCGCAGAACACACAGATCTCCAAACTCTTGGAGATCGCGCGCCGGTTGCCGGAAGAACAGCGCCAGTTGGCCCCGCAGGGACCCGATGCCGCCGCGACGCAGGAAGAAGCTATGCAGGAGACGGCCACCAAGCGCGTGGAAACCGCTCTGAACTCGCAGGCGATTGTCCAGGCCGCGATTACTCTCGATGGTGTCGCCGGGAGCGCCTTTATCGAATCCGATGGAGCCCTTCGCTATCTCGAATGGGCATCGTCTGTACTTGATGGTCGACTGGTCGTCAACTCCATGTCGCAACTCGTCCGGCAGATGGGTTCAGAGCTTGTCCAAACCTCCTTCGGCAACGTGGAATCGATGCTGATCGAGTGTAACAAAGAGTGTTTTTATGTGGTCCCGGCGCACAATGGTACCTTTCTTTTCTTGGTGGACCAGGTGGCCCGGTTGGGCTCCTTCAGGATGAAGGTTGAAGGCCTGCTTGGCAGGTATCAATAGTGGTAAGGATGCTTGTGTTATGAGAATTCCAGGGAATATCACCAGACAGACCATTCTCTTTTCGTTGATAGCGATCATCGCGCCCATGGTGGCTTTCCCCGAAATGTTCGGAACGAGCCTCGCCAAAGCCTCGCTGACTTTTGCTCTCGGCGAACTCGTTTTTTACGCGCTGATCGTGTTCATCTTGAATCCGCGCCTTGGCGTCATCCAGGTCGCGCAGGCAGCCGGACTCTGTCTGGGATATCGCCTTGTCCTGGGTGCCGCCTTCGGACTCTCGGTTGTCATCCCGTATTCCTACGAAGTGACCAATGCCCTCAGTATGGGGC
>WJKG01000079.1 GCA_014729205.1 candidate division GN15 bacterium
ACGGTATCGGGTTGAGCAAGAAGGACCTGGAACGGGTATTCGATCGCTTCGAGCGAGTGGGGAGTGAACTGACACGAGATTTTGATGGTACCGGCCTTGGCCTGTATTTGTGCCGTGAAATCGTACACTCTCACGGGGGGCGCATTAGGGCTCACTCTGAGGGACCGGACACGGGAACGACCTTCGAGATCACCCTTAAGAGGCTGAACTGAGATGCGTTCGATACTGCTGGTTGAAGACGATCTGCATCTGGCCGAAGGACTGCAGCTCAATCTGGAGGCCGAGGGCTTTACGGTTGTGCATGTCGCGCAAGGGGATCAGGTGATTGAGGAGTTTGAGCGCGGGCTCTTCGACTTAATCCTGCTCGACATCATGCTGCCCGGCGTTGACGGACTGAGTATTTGCCGTCAGTTGCGAGGTAAAGGGTATACCGTGCCGATCCTCTTTATCACCGCCCGTGATCAGACCGATCAGAAGGTCGAGGGACTGCTTGCGGGTGGAGACGACTATATCACCAAGCCATTTGATACTCGCGAACTACTGGCCCGCATTCAAGGCATTCTGCGTCGTGATGCCTGGCTGGCCGCCCAACGGACCGAGCGCGATCAATTCGAATTCGATGGCCGACGAATAAACTTCAGCACCTTCGAAGCTTCCGGACCCGGGGGAGAAACTCGACTGACTCGCAAGGAGTGCATGATTGTGAAATACCTGGTGGAGCGCGAGGGGGAGGCAGTCAGCCGCGATCAGCTGCTCGATGCCGTCTGGGGGTATCATGCGTTTCCGACCAATCGCACTGTGGATAACTTCATCCTGCGTATCCGCAAGGTCTTTGAAGAGGATCCTCGCAATCCCAAGTACTTTCACACAGTTCATGGTGTCGGGTATCGTTTTGTCCGCGAATAGCGTTAGTGCACACTACGCTGATGCACACTACCCAGCATGGTTTCCATTGTGATAGGAACGGGCATTTGCACTTCGAACGCGGACAAATCGATCCTGTTGTCAGTGTGCAGTCTGTTGCAGAAGAAGGAAAAGCTGCACTGATGGTGATTACTTTTCCACATTTTATGGATGCGTGTGGCATACGAAGCGCAAAAACAGCAGAATACCTAATAAATGGAACTACTTTACTTGACCCCAGTTAAACAATTGCCTATCCATAGCTGAAACACAACGCTTGTATATGATATGATTCGCTGACCAGATTAGAGACTGCGCACAAGCACTGACCAGCTTGTGGAAGAGATGTATTTGGTTGGCACGGCATTAACGTGCTTGTCGAAGGAGAGAGAACGGAGAAAGAAAGGTAAGGAGTTATAGGCCCAGCAGGCTGTGGCGTTTTGGCCTGTTGAGGCTTGCGACGGGATCGCAGACCGGTCGCAAATGTGATGTATTATCGCGAATCTGCCTCTAACAACATCTTTTCTGACGCTGCAACACGACCACCACGGTCGCCATAGGAGCAAGGCCCAAGCTCCATTGATCTGTGCGAACCTCCCTTAGCCGTAATACCTGATCACGTTAATCAGGCAGGCGCGTTTCCTTGTAAGTACAGAGCAGTGACATGGTAACCGAGCAAAGACAATCGGCGAGTCGCGAACCTACGTCTCGCGCGGATAAGTTTAAATGGATACAGAGAACCAACTTTAACAGGAGAACCAAGGAAAATGACAAGGAGAGCTATGAAGTACCAACGGACACTTCACCGGTCTATTGTGATGACTTTTGTGATCTTGAGCCTGTCGTTCCTCTTGCCGGCACCGGCGACATTCGCTGCCGACGAGGATGGCTTCAAGGTCGGCGGTGCCCTACGTTTCAACTACCGCTATATGGATTGGGACGATGAGGGATATGCCCGAATTAACAACGCCCAGCAAGGAGAGCTCCTGCTGGATACGTATCGCATCAATGTCGACGGTACCTACGGCAACATCGACCTGTCGTTGGAATACCGCTTCTACTCCGGCTATCACATGCTGCACCATGGCTATTTCGGCTACAATTTCAGCGATCGCACCACCATGCACTTTGGTGTGCACCAGGTGCCGTTCGGAATTCAGCCATATGCATCGCATAACTGGTTTTTCTCGATTGCCTACTATCTGGGCCTCGAGGATGACTATGACGCCGGTATCAAGTTCATGCACCAGACGGAAGGTGGCCTGAACCTGCAGTTTGCCTACTACAAGAACGATGAAGGCAATTTCACCGGTGCCTCCGATAACAGCTCGCGCTACTCGTATGACATTGTCGACGAGACCTTCTTCGGCATGCAGTCCAACAATCGCGAGTCGCATCAGTTTAATGCCCGTATTGCCTATACGATTACCGAGGGCGACCTGAATGCCGAGCTCGGTGTTTCCGGTCAGTACGGAATGCTCTACAACGAGGCCCTGGATCAGATCAATTCTTCCGATGATCCGGATTCCTTGTACAACGGTGACAGCGACCCGTGGGGATCCCACATGGCGATCGGCGGTCATGCTAATATCACATATGACAAGTTCAACCTGATGCTGTTCGGCATCTATGTTGACCACGACCCGCAGGTCCTCAATGCTGACTCGTTGCTAGTTGGCAACCCGATGGACCTTGATGGCGATTTCAGCGAGGAGCGGGTTGTCTTCGGCGCTTACGACTTCCCGTATCCGGTGGCGAGCACCGGTATAGTGGTGGCGGTTCAGCCGGCCTACACGGTACCCGTGGAATGGGGTCCCATCAGCAGCCTTCAGTTCTACAATGACTTCAGCATGTACATGAAGGACAACGAGGACTTCGAGAATTCCATCCAGAACATCACCGGTTGCCTGGTGACCGCCGGCAGCGTCTATACCTACGTGGACGTTGCCCAGGGCAAGAACCAGCCGTGGCTGGGTCAGTTCACCGGTCTGGGACAGGGTGTCGAGGACGCTGAATGGAAGATGCGTTTTAATATCAACTTTGGTTACTATTTCTAATGTCGGATCTGGCTGCTGGCGCCACCGGCTTGCCGGTGGCGCCTGAGCAGCGCTTTATCCGACAGAGGAGCTTCGCGTCATGGCACAGTTACAAGTAAAAAACCTCTACAAGATCTTTGGTCTCCGCAGCCAGACGGCGCTGGAGATGGCCAAAGACGGTAAATCCAAGCCTGAGATCTTGGAAAAGACCGGCTGCACTTTGGCCGTCGACAACGCCACTTTCGACATTGCCGAGGGCGAGACGTTCGTCGTCATGGGACTCTCGGGTTCGGGAAAGTCAACCGTGCTGCGGTGCCTGAATCGCCTGTGGGAGCCAACTGCGGGATCGGTCATGCTCGACGATGTTGACATTGTCGCTGCTCCCGATGAGCAGTTGCGACAGATCCGGCGTACCAAGATGAACATGGTATTCCAGCATTTTGGCCTGCTACCACACCGGACCGTCGTCGACAATGTCGCGTTCGGCCTGGAGATTCAGCAGGTGGCACCGGAAACCCGCCAGGAACGAGCCTACGAGATCATCAAGCAGGTCGGTCTTGAGGGGTATGGAGATATGATGACGGGCGAGCTTTCGGGCGGCATGCAGCAGCGCGTCGGTCTGGCTCGGGCATTGGCTACAGATCCTGATATCCTGCTTATGGACGAGGCGTTCAGTGCGCTGGATCCTCTGATCCGCAACCAGATGCAGGACGAATTGCTGGATCTGCAGGAGCAAATGCAGAAAACGATCGTCTTCATTACTCACGATCTGGACGAAGCGCTGAAACTCGGTGATCGCATTGCGATCATGAAGGACGGCTATATCGTGCAGATTGGAACTCCTGACGAGATTCTCACACAGCCGGCCGATGACTACGTCGCTTCGTTTGTCCAGAATGTTGACCGCAGTAAGGTGATAACGGCATCGTCATTGATGTTCGATCATCCGTCGCGCATCGTCTCACCCAAAGACGGTGTGGAAGTAGCCATCCGACGCATGCGCAAGATGGGTATTTCTTCGTTGGCTGTCACTGGGCCGAAGCGGGCGTTCAAAGGTTATGTGCGTATTGATGACGCGGTGAAGATTCAGAAGAAAAAGGGAGAGGGACAGACCCTGGAGGACGTCGTGATGAAAGACGTGCCCCGGACTCATCCGGATACGCCAATCGCGGAACTCCTTCCTCATGTGATGGAATCTCCCTACCCGATAGCGGTTGTCGATGACGAGGGTCGACTGCAAGGTCTGGTCATGCGATCATCGGTAATCTCTGAAATCACGGGTGTAGAGAATACGGACACTCCGGCGACGTTGGAGGACGAGGCATGATAGATCTGGATATTGGTGGATACATTGAGATAATTATCGACTGGCTGACCAACAACATCAGCCCCTTATTCGAGGCTATCAGTGCTGTCGTTACCACCGTTATTGGCGGTTTTGAATCGGCCCTCATGTGGGTACCGTACCTGATCATCATCCTGCTGCTGACGGCATTGGCATGGTGGCTGGTGAGCCGCGGCATTGCGGCATTCACGCTGATCGGGCTCTTACTGATCGAGGCGATGGGCTTCTGGGAAGACACTATGGTCACTCTGGCTCTGGTGTTGACAGCGGCAGTGATTGCCTTGTTTTTTGGTATTCCCACGGGCATTCTGGCTGCCCGTAACAAGGTTGTCGAGGGTATTGTCCGGCCGGTACTGGATACTATGCAGACCATGCCGGCATTCGTGTACCTGATTCCGGCAGTGCTGTTCTTCGGTCTGGGAACGGTACCCGGTGTAGTGGCAACGGTGGTGTTCGCCATGCCGCCAGTCGTACGATTAACAAACCTGGGTATACGCCAGGTACAACCGGACGTGGTGGAAGCGGCACAGGCCTTTGGTGCCACGCCTAAACAGGTGTTGGTAAAGGTGCAGTTGCCGCTTGCTCTGCCGACCATTCTGGCCGGGATAAACCAGACAATTATGCTGGCGCTTTCGATGGTCGTTATTGCGGCCATGATTGGTGCCGGCGGTCTTGGCGGCCAGGTACTTCGAGGAATTACGCAATTAAATGTGGGCTTGGGCTTTGAAGCCGGCTTCGCTATTGTTATATTGGCCATCGTATTGGACCGCATAACACAGGCGTTAGGAACCGGTCGTCAAGGGACCAAACAGTAACTGATATTTGGAGGAGGATATGTTTACAATTAACAAATCGCTTAAGATCGGTCTCGTATTCGGTCTGATCGCTGCTTTAGCCATGATTGCCGGCTGCGGTGGCGAAAAGGCTCAGGAGCCGAAGGTGGTGAAACTGGTCTATGTGAATTGGGCCGAGGGCATCGCCATGACCAACCTGGCCAAGGTCATTCTGGAAGACAAGATGGGCTATCAGGTGCAGACCCAGGTTGCCGATGTGGGCCCGGTGTACACGTCAGTCGCTCAGGGTGACAACGATGCCTTCCTGGACGGTTGGCTGCCCGTCACCCACGAGTCGTACATGGAGCAGTACGGCGATCAGGTGGTGGATCTCGGAACCAACTACGACGGTGCGCGAATCGGACTGGTTGTCCCGAGCTATGTGACTATCAACTCGATAGCAGAGTTGAACGACAACGCTGACAAGTTCGACGGCAAGATCATCGGCATCGACGCTGGCGCCGGTATCATGAAAGCCTCCGACAGAGCTATTGAGACTTACGGTCTCGATAATATGGAACTTGTCGCCTCCAGTGGCCCGGCGATGACCGCTGCCCTCAAGAGCGGTATCGACGAGAACAAGTGGGTTGTGGTGACCGGTTGGAAGCCGCACTGGAAATTCGCCCGCTGGGATCTGAAGTTCCTGGAGGATCCGGAAGGTGTCTATGGTGCTGTGGAGAACATTCACACTATCGCCCGCAAGGACATCATGCAGGATATGCCCGATGTGGCCAATTTCCTGAAGGCGTTCCACATGACTGACCAAACGCTCGGTGACCTGATGGGTGAAATCGCCGAGAATGACAAGATGGAACCGGCCGAAGTTGCTCGGACCTGGATGAATGAACACCCCGACGTGGTGAACGCCTGGCTCCCTAAGTAATAGCAAGGGCGATTCGCCTCCTTGATTCACAAAGCCCCGGTTTAGGCCGGGGCTTTTGTGTTTCCAGGACCTCGACTACAGAAAATGTGGTCGCGATTGTCGATTCTGGTACCCAAATCCTATTTCTTGACTATATTCCTAAGGATAGTAGCTTGACGGTGAGGAAGGTTTGACAACATGACAGTCACCAATCGACATATTCGATACACGCTCCTTCTGGTCATCATCGGACTGCTGGTCTACCTTGCATTGGGATACGGCACAAGATCATTCGAGGCCTACTGTCCCTTCGGTGGGGCCGAAAGCCTGTGGGGGCTGATCACACAAGGAGAGTTCACCTGTGCACTGGGACCACTCAACCTCTCCATCATGCTGGCCCTGTTAGGCCTTGCACTGCTTTCCAAAAAATCATTCTGTGGCTGGGCCTGCCCGATCGGGCTTCTGGGAGAACTAGGTGGCAAGCTTGGCGGCAGGCTTTGGCGAAAGCGACCAAAGGTAGAGAAGAGAACGAATGGCTACCTGAAGCTGCTCCGTTATGTGATACTGGTGGTCGTTCTGTATTTCACTTACCATACTGGCGAGCTCATACTCAGAGGATTCGATCCTTTCTATCTTATCTTCTCCGGATTCGGCCACGGGAGTCTGGGGTGGATCTCAATAGCCGTATTAGGGGGCATTGTGGTCGCTGCTCTTGTTGTACCCATGGCATTTTGTCGGTACCTATGTCCGCTGGGCGCTGTCTTCGATCCATTCAGTCGGCTTGGGCTGCTGAAAGTATCGCGAGACGATTCCTCGTGCACAGCTTGCGGCATGTGCACCCAGGCCTGCCCGCACGAAATCGGGGTTGACGAGATCGAAGTAGTCCGGCACAGGGATTGCACCAATTGCCTGGAATGCGTCGATGTCTGTCCCGAGGATGACGTGTTGTCTATACGGGCGAGATTGTAGGAGTCATACGTGCGTGTATCTCGATTCATCATACCGGTTCTCGTTGTGGTCGCTCTTCTTGTGGGTTATTCGCTGCGGCTAGCCTTCACGCAGCCTACCACTAATATCTCGTACGCTCGGACCGGCGATACTATTGAGAATGCTCAGCAGGCCACATTCATTGTTGAAGGAGTGAAATGCAAGGGGACGGCCAGCTTCTTCAGCTCACTGTATGAAGACACTCCGGGGGTAATCGCAATCGAGACCTTTGCAAGTGAGCATAAGGCTGTCTTCACATATGACCCCGATGTCATAGGTATTGAGCAGATCAAGTCGATCATGGAAGCACCAATTGACTTCGATGATGGAACCAGTGAGCAGGTATTCCGCTGCCTTGCTGTCGAGTAGCTACTAATCCCCTCTTGAGACAGTTGTCATTGAGCCAAAATACTCTGAAGCATCTCGTGCTCCTCGACGGCGACCTGCCCCATCACCTTCTCAATTGTCCCGCCAAACATCTTGCTCATCAGTCCAATATTCATCTGGGCTACGTATACCTGACCGTCATCCCTTTCAAAAACGCCGATTCGACACGGCATCATTGCCGTCACCTTGCGGTTCTCATTCTCTGAGAGAATGGCATAAGCGTGATCAGGTTGGCACAGAGACAGTATCTTCATCGGTTTGGCATCGGCATGCCCGGCTTTGGTCAGACTTGCCTGCAGGTCGTACACTTTGGGCACCATCCAGCCGTGATTCAGCGCAGATTGCTCAATAGCAACCACGGTCTCGTTGAGTGACATACTGCTGGGACTGATGGTGAGCATCATGGAAGGCATCACCGTCCACACCACTAATCCAGTGATTGCGGCTCCAGCTGCGATACCCAGGATAAACACGACAATTCTGTTCATTTGTAACCTCATGCATTTCTGTGATACAGCACGTTTGTTCCTGGTTGGATTCATGATCCGGTGGAAACGATTCAAAAAAGCGATTGCCGCTGACAACACCGGGCCTCAGCATTTCGTACCTATTTGCAGTGGACTAAGGATGACCAGATGTCAGGTTTCCAACGCAGAGTCGGTTTCACTTCTAAGAGCGAGTTCAGTCGATGAGCGAGAACAAGACAAAACCAACGAACCGGGGCGTGAAAACTTTCATAAAAAGTGTCGACGACGCCCAGAAGCGAGCAGATTGCGAAGCACTGCTGGATCTAATGCAGGAGGCCACGGGAGAGAAACCCAGAATGTGGGGGGACAGCCTGATCGGCTTCGGCGATTACCACTACAAGTACGATAGCGGCCGCGAAGGAGACTGGTTCGTCGCAGGCTTTTCACCCCGGAAGGCGAATATAAGCATCTATCTGATGTGTGGTTTGGACCACGTTGCAGAGCAACTGGAGAGGCTTGGCAAACACAAGCGTGGTAAGGGTTGTCTGTATATCAAGCGGCTCGAGGATATCGACCAGAAGGTCCTTGCCTCTATAATCAAGAAGTCGGCTGCTTACCTGAAGAAACGGTATCCGTCCTGAATTGCGGTATTCCTCAGGAGCGCACCAGTGTCCGGTAGCGATTGCGTCGATTCTCGAATACTCTGTCGCCGAGCTCTTTCTGGCGCCACTGTTGATAGGCCGAGAAGTTACCCTCGAACCAGCGTACGTTACCATCGCCCTCGAACGCCAGGATATGGCTGCAGACCCGGTCCAAAAAGAAGCGATCGTGGCTAATCACCATCACGCAGCCGGAAAACTGCATAATGGCCTCCTCGAGCATACGGAGCGTGTTTACATCGAGGTCGTTAGTTGGCTCATCCA
>WJKG01000080.1 GCA_014729205.1 candidate division GN15 bacterium
ATTTTCTTGCACTGGATCCACCTGGCATAAAAGAGGCCGCCCGGCTTAAAGGCGGCCCTGTGAGTACACGCACGCATTCGCCCCGAGAGGGGCGAAATTCGTTATCCCCGATATGTCCCCCTGTGAGGCGGACTCGTCTCCCCGTGTGATTTGTCTCCCGAGGTCCCGGGCGGTGTGGGTATGAGACCAGCGTGAGGGCTTAGAGTATGCTAACTAAGACGTCAATCGTCAAGTTAAGTTCCGGTTCAGGCATTGTTAACAACTCAGGCTGCCAGCATCGATGCTCCTAGCGTTTGTCCTACGGGCACTGAAGGGGTGACGCACCACCACCAAACAGGAAGTTGACCAGGTAGGTCATGTCGGAGATGTTGATTGTCTCGTCGCCGTTGACATCGGCTTCCTCAGGGCAGGCCGGTTCGGCGCCACCGCCAAACAGGTAGTTGACGAGGAAGGTCATATCGGAGATGTTGACGGCGTCCTGCTCATCACCGTTGGCGTTACCGCGAGTACCGACGCAGCAACCACCGGCGTCGTAGCAGATGTGGTAGAAGACGCTGTTAGTGGTAATCACGCCCATACCCTCAAGCAGTGTTATGTGGACTCGCACCTGCTCCGGGCAGTACTCCAGGAAGTGCGAGCCGAAGATTTCGCGCTGGTCCTGCGGTCCGATCCAGGTGGTATCCTTGAGTGGGCTGAACTGCTCATCGCCTTGCTGATCGATCCACGAGAAGTTGACCACGACGCGGCACGTATCTTCACCCGAATTGAAGAAGCCGCCCACGTACCACATGTCTTTCACGGTCGGGTTGCCGGGCAGCGGGTTGTCCAGGGTATCGGAACTTACGACATCGCCGGAGCCAAACATCGAGTAGCCGCCAACGGTGTCCTGCGTGAGAAAGGTGCTTTCGAGGACATCGGCGACGTCATTCGAATCGAGGTCTTCCTGGCGAGGGTTGTATACCTCCGGGGCGTTGTCGAGCAGATTGACGACACTGTCGCAGTCGGAGTCGGCCGACTCGGAGTGGACCCATTCGATCCGAGCACCATCAGTGCCGAACGTTGGTGGATTCTCGCTTTCGAGGCGCACCATTATGTTCTGGAGACCCTCGGCGTCGGAGGCGTCTTCGTCGGTCTGGCGGGCATCATGCAGCAACCAGAGGTATTTGACTCCACCGATATCGGCACAACCGGTGACGCGGACAGCGTGTCCACCGTGGCGGACACCATCGGTGTCGTAGTGGCCGTAACCGAGTTCTACATCTTCCCCGTTTTGTATCTGTTGGCAGATCCACTCGAAGGTAACATTATCCCCGTCATTAGCGGATCGCATACGGTTGGCTTCGTAGATATCACCAGTGGGGAAGCCAGTGGGTTGGCCGGTTCCCTGGTGTCGTAGGATGATTCTGCGGCCGAGGTCATTGTCGTTGAGGTAGGCCATCTTGCCCGAGAGGAAGCCTTCGGCGGTAATGTCGCCGCCCTCGGTGCGGTCGGTGGCGTTGCGGCCCATGAGCGAGTCGAGCTGGCCAACAAGGGTGGAGTCTCCACGGAGCCCCTCGGTATGCGCGTGCGGGATGTCGAGACCAAAGCGGGCCTCCAGGTAAGCCAGAGAATTGGCAGCGGCCATCGGTCCGCACTGGTTGTTGGCGGCCTGGGCCTGGAGGTTGAAGGTGTCGGGCTGGTTGTAGGTGTTGGGGCTCACGCCCGGAATGGGTACGGCCAGCAGCGGCCCGGGAGGCGATCCAACATCGCTGATGTCACCGTTGACGGCACCGAGACTGTGGATCGTTGCCGGGACCGGGTATTCGACAATGAGATTACCATAGAAGCTGTCGACCGGGTTGGGGGTGAATTCTACACGTGAGACGAGCGAGGTGACATCGACACCGGAGGAATCTGAGAGCTCAAACCAGTAGTACAGAGTATCCGGGAAGATAGTGCTATCAACCGGTACGTTGGGAACGACCCACCCGCGATTGGTGATAACATTGACGTACCCCGCACCGAGCCTCTTCTCGGAGGTGAGAGCCTGGACATCGATTTCCAGCAGCCCCCAGTCTGAATCAGTCAGCAGGGTACCATCGGCGAGCTTCCAGTCTATCTGATAGAACGCAATCCCGGGGAGCGGTACCTGTGGCAGGACTTTCACGTAGAAATCGCAATCCTCTCCTTCACCGAACTGATCCTGAACGCGGGCGTGGAAGGTCACCGTATCGACATCGGTCAGGGCAGGCACGAAAACGAATTCGCCGGTGGCAGAGTCGATGCTGTAGGAGCCGTCGACGGCCGGAGTGGTTCCGGTGATGCTGAATACGGGATCATCGCAATCGACACCGTTGGCTCGCAGTTCATGAAAAATGCTGTCGACTTGATAACCGGTCCTGGTTTCACCACATCCGGAGTTGAAGCTCGTGAACGCGGCCGGCTGGTTGGTGGCTATAACTTCGGTCAGGACAGAATCGCTACAGAGTGAGCCATCGCAGGCACGTACCCAGAGGCTGAGCTGTTGGCCAACATCGGTGGGCGTAGGCTGATACTGCCATAGTCCGGAAGCATCGATACTCCCC
>WJKG01000081.1 GCA_014729205.1 candidate division GN15 bacterium
GCTCGCAGCGTTGCATAAGCGTGATCGCCTTGACGTGCTCGGTCCGCTTGGCAACTCATTCGCATTACCCCGGAAATCTCAGACAACAGTGATGATTGCAGGGGGGATCGGCTTTCCCCCGCTGTTATACATGGCCACGGAAATGGTAGCTAAAGGCTACGATCCCAAGAGCATCCACTTCTTCTACGGCGGTCGCACATCGGCAGACATACTGGAGCGCACCCGGCTTCGCAGGCTCGGTATTAGATTCCATCCTGTTACCGAAGATGGTTCCTTCGGCCAATGGGGAATGGTCACCAAGCCGGTTAGCGAGTTCATACGTGAGCACGGCACTAAAGGACTTCGTGTGTACGGCTGTGGCCCCGAGCCGATGCTTCGTGCCACCAACGAACTGGCTCTCCGTATGGAGGCCAGGGGCCAATTGTCACTGGAGGCACCCATGCCGTGCGGGATCGGTATCTGCCTGGGGTGCGTAGTGCCGCTCAGTAAAGGCGGGCATGCCCGGGTGTGTGTCGACGGCCCCGTGTTCGATATCGGGGAGGTGGTGCTGTGAAACCCGACATGAAAGTCACCATAGCCGGCGTGGAATTCGCCAATCCCCTCATGACAGCTTCAGGCTGCTGTGGATATGGCGAAGAACTCTCGGGTGTGTATTCCCTGAAGCATCTGGGGGCGTTGGTTACCAAGTCAATCACGGCCAAGCCTCGTGAGGGGCACCCACCACCGCGAACGGCCGAAGTACCCGGTGGTATGCTCAACGCCATTGGACTGGCCAATGTGGGGATCGATCGCTTCATTAGCGAGAAGATCCCGTTTCTCCAGAAACAGAATACCAGGATCATAGTCAACGTTGCCGGTTCCACAATCCACGAGTATGTCGATATCTGTTCCCGTCTGGAGGACCAGCCGCGCGTTGATATGGTAGAGCTGAACATATCCTGTCCCAACGTGAACGAAGGCGGGATGGAGATTGGCGCCAGCCCGCCGATGACGGAACGCACTATCCGCGAGGTGCGACGCGTTTTCTCGCGGCCCATCGTGGCCAAGCTCTCGCCCAATGTTACCAGTGTCGTGGATATCGCCAAAGCGGCTGAACAGGGTGGTGCGGACTGCCTTTCGCTCATCAATTCGCTGGTCGGGACCTCGGTTGACATCAACACCTGGCGACCGCGCCTGACCAACAACCGGGGTGGACTGACCGGACCGGGAATCAAGCCAATTGCACTGGCCATGGTCGATGCCGTCTATAACGCCACCAGCCTGCCAATCATCGGTATCGGCGGGATCTCCAATGTAATCGATGCTGTCGAGTTCTTCCTGTGTGGTGCGACCGCGCTGCAGGTAGGGACGGCCTTGTTTATACATCCGGATGCCCCGGTGCGAATCGTTCGCGATCTGCAGGATTATCTCGAGCAGAAGAAACTGTCGTCAATTACAGAACTCGTGGGGAAGGTGAGGAAGTACTGATGGGTGTCATTCGGCAACTACGCCAGATACAGGCGAAGAACAAATCGATGGTTTGCGTGGGGCTGGATCTGGATCCCAAACGGATGCCCTCCGGTATGTCCAATGATATCAAATCAATGTACTCGTTTGCCCACAAAATCATCCAGGAAACCTCGGATATCGTCTGTGCTTACAAGCCCAATCTGGCGTTTTTCGAGAGCCTCGGGGCCGACGGTATGTCGCTGCTGAAGGTCATTATCGAGCGTATACCCGATGAGATTCCAGTGATTCTCGATGCCAAGCGGGGGGATATCGGCAACACCGCCACGCACTACGCGCAAGCCCTCTTTGACCGTTTGGGTGGTGATTGGGTGACGCTCAACCCATATATGGGTTACGACACCCTGCGTCCGTTCCTGGAGTACAAGGACAAAGGTGTATTCATCCTGTGTCTGACTTCCAATACTGGAGCACGCGACTTCCAGATGCTCGAGAGCGACGGCAAGCCACTCTATCAACATGTTGCTGAAAAGGTGGCCTATTGGAATAAGGACCAGACTTGCGGCCTCGTGGTTGGCGCTACCCAGCCGGAACAACTGGAGCGAATCCGCTCAATCGCCGGCGAAATGCCGCTACTGATCCCCGGTGTCGGTGCCCAGGGTGGTTCTTTGGAAAAGGCCGCACGACTCGGTACCGACAACTTCCGCAAACTGGCCCTGATCAATGTTTCGCGTTCAGTGCTCTATGCCTCATCGGGCGAGGATTTCGCGACCAAAGCCCGCGAAGAAGTCTTAAGTCTGAATCGCCAGATTAATGATCTACGATCGGTTAAACAGGATTCTGGTGAAAGCTCGGCAGAAAACGTAGATCAAGTAACCGATTCCTCGCACGGCAACGATGAGCCGGCCAATAGCGCCGACCGTGAGAATACTCAGGACGATCATAGCCGGGATAGTGAGGACGAGGATCAGAATCGACCCCACAACACCCCAGGCGATACTGATAGCTGAATTGTCTTTCCAACTCATAATGTGTTAGTGATTACACCCTTCCGGAAATGAACTCGCTG
Source organism: candidate division GN15 bacterium (assembly GCA_014729205.1). Lineage (GTDB taxonomy): Bacteria > Zixibacteria > MSB-5A5 > GN15 > FEB-12 > WJKG01. Next base: position 2,516 of record WJKG01000081.1, read on the forward strand.
TCGCCATAGTCGCTGCTCACGGGCACAACTTGTACGAGCTCTTAATTGCTCAGCGGATCTGTCATTCCCTGTTTGCTGTCGGA
>WJKG01000082.1 GCA_014729205.1 candidate division GN15 bacterium
CAGGTGCTGGTAGGAAAGGACTGTTGTCATGTCGCGCGTTGGTAAGAAACCGGTCCCGATTCCGGATAAGACGAAAGTCGAGATAAACGGCTCGCATGTAACGGTGACCGGTCCCCGGGGCACTCTCGAGCGGGACCTGCACCCGGATATGTCGGCGGCGATCGAAGAGAATCAGGTCGTGGTCACGCGCCCGTCGGAGCAAAAACGACATCGCGCCCTGCACGGTCTGACGCGGGCTCTGGTGGCCAACATGATCGAAGGGGTCAGCAACGGCTACGAGATCGAACTTCGCATGGTCGGGGTCGGCTATCGGGCCGAACTGCAGGGTCAGGTGTTGGTGCTCTATCTGGGCTATTCGCATCCGATCGCCTTTTCGCCGCCCGAGGGAGTTACCTTCGAGGTGTTCCCCAAGGAAGCCAAGATCCTCGTGAAGGGGATCGATAAGGAACAGGTGGGTCAGGCCGCGGCCAAGATACGCTCGTTCCGCAAGCCTGAGCCATACAAGGGCAAGGGCATCCGCTATGCTGATGAACATGTGCGTTCGAAGGCTGGTAAGACCGCGGCCGGGTAACGGATAAATGGTAGGTAAGAGTTATGCCTGATAAGAAAGTGGTAAGAGCGCGCAAAGCCGAAAAGCGACGTCGGCGCGTCCGCGGGAAAATCCAAGGGACGGCCGAGAGTCCGCGCCTGACGGTATACAAGTCGCTTAAGAACGTCACGGCACAGATCATTGATGATGATAGCCACCGGACTTTGATTGGCTTGGCGTCGAACTCAAAGCTGATGGCGGATTTGGCTGGTGACGACAAGTCCAAGACCGGTCTGGCGAAGAAGGTCGGCCTGAAGATTGCCGAGCTGGCCAAGGCCCAGGGAATCGAAACCGTCGTCTTTGATCGTAACAGCTACCGGTATCACGGCCGGATCAAGGCAGTGGCCGAGGGTGCCCGCGAGGGTGGCCTTAAGTTTTAGAGAATGAGTGAGTTAGATACAAGAGGTACGTCTTGAGTAAGTACGAACTGGACAATCTCGAGTTCGAAGAGAAAGTCATCAACGTTAACCGTGTGGCCAAAGTGGTCAAAGGCGGACGCCGGTTTAGTTTTACCGCGTTGGTGGCGGTCGGTGACAAGAAAGGCAAAGTCGGCGTTGGCTTGGGCAAAGCCCCGGAAGTGGCCGAAGCGATCCGCAAGGGGACCGAAGCCGCCCGCAAGGAGATGGTGACGGTCAATATGGTGAACGGGACGATCCCGCATCGGATCGACGGCAAGTTCGCGGCGACCACGGTAGTTATGCGCCCGGCCTCACCCGGAACCGGTGTGATTGCCGGTGGCGCCGTTCGTGTGGTGCTTGAAACGCTGGGTATGCAGGATATTCTGGCCAAAGTGCTGGGGAGTCGCAACCCGGGCAATGTGGTCAAAGCCACGATGAACGGTCTGCTGAACCTGTATACTCGGGAACAGGACGACACCTTCCGGGAAAAAGCCTGAAGTAATTAGGATAGACGTCATGGGTAAGTTGAAAGTGACTCAGGTGCGTAGCACGATCGATCGCAAGGAAGCCCACAAGCGGACTATTGAAGCGCTGGGATTGGGCAAGATTCGACGTTCCGTAGTGCACAATGACACCCCACAGATTCGCGGGATGGTGCGCGCCGTCCAACATCTGGTTGAAGTGGAAGAAATCGACTAGAGCCAAGGGCTCTGGGAGTTGAGGCAAGATTATGGATCTGCATACATTGAAACCTGCACCGGGTTCCAAAAAGTCCCGCAAGCGAGTCGGGCGTGGTCCCGGAAGCGGTCTGGGCAAGACGTCCGGACGCGGTCACAAAGGACAGGGCTCTCGCAGTGGCTCCGGTACTCGTCCGGGCTTCGAAGGCGGCCAGATGCCCCTGCATCGCCGTCTGCCGAAGTTCGGTTTCACCAACAAGTTTCGCAAGGTATACCAGATAGTCAATGTCTCCGACCTGGAACGTTGTGAAGCGGGTGAAGTGACTCCGGAAACGCTGGTCCAGGCCGGGCTTATTCGCAAAGCCGATGAGCCGGTCAAGGTCCTGGGTAACGGTAAGGTTGAGAAGGCGTTTACGGTTAAGGTTGCCGCATTCTCCAAGTCGGCAGTTGCCAAGTTGGAGGCCGCAGGCGGCAAAGCCGAGGTGGTCCCGTGCTAAATACTTTCGTCTCGATTTTCAAGGTTGAAGAGCTGAGGAAACGGATTTTCTTCACGCTCCTGCTCCTGATTGTGTATCGCATCGGGGGTCATATCCCGACGCCCGGAGTGGATGGGTCGGTTATTTCCGCCGCGCTCAGCCAGCAGTCGATCTTCGGCATGCTGGATCTGTTTGCCGGCGGTGCCTTCGCCAAGGCGACTATCTTCGCGATGGGTATTATGCCGTACATCTCCGCCTCCATTATGCTTCAGTTGCTCGGCGCGGTGGTTCCGTTTCTGCAACGACTGCAACGTGAGGGTGAAGAAGGCCGGCGCAAGATCACGCAGTACACTCGTTATCTGACGGTGCTTATTGCGGCCATGCAGGCCTGGGGAACCGCGACTTTCCTGACTACTATCGAATACAACGGTGTTCAGGCCGTACACATGTCGCCAACCGGGTTTATTCCCCTGACGATTCTGACCTTCACCTGCGGGACGATTTTCATTATGTGGCTCGGTGAGCAGATTACCGAGCGGGGTATCGGGAACGGCATTTCGCTGATTATCTTCATCGGGATCATTGCCCGCCTGCCCGACGCTGTCATTTCCGAGGTCATGAAGGTCTGGAACGGTGTCCAGCCGATCATCTGGGAGATTGTCGCGATGGCGGTCATGCTGGGCGTGATTGCATCGGTGGTGTTGATCACACGCGCACAGCGCCGGATTCCGGTGCAGTACCCGCGCAAAGTGGTCGGTCGCCGGGTGTTTGGTGGCGCCACGACGCACCTGCCGCTCTCGGTGAACGCCGCGGGTGTTATCCCCATCATCTTTGCGCAGTCGATCATGTTCCTGCCGTCGACCGTCGCTCAGTTGTTCCCTAACGTGGAATGGCTGGGCAACCTGGTGCAGGACTCACTCGCACCCGGTAGTGTGGTGTATTACATCATTTACGGATTGATCGTGGTGTTCTTCGGTTTCTTCTACACGGCGATTGTGTTCAATCCGATGGAAATGGCAGACAACATGCGTCGTAACGGAGGCTTCATCCCCGGTATACGCCCGGGCAAGAACACGGCGCAGTACATAGAAAAGGTGCTTACGCGAATCACGTTGCCCGGGGCGCTGTTCTTTGCCGCGATAGCAATTCTACCCTGGGTGATTATTCCGATGTTCGGCGTGAGCAATTACTTCTTCTCCTTCTTCGGTGGGACCGGTCTGCTGATTGTCGTGGGTGTGGCGCTTGATACTCTGCAACAGGTTGAATCGCACCTGCTGATGCGGCATTATGACGGTTTCATGAAAAAGGGTAAGATTCGCGGGAGGTCGATGTAGGATGAATTTGGTTTTTCTGGGTCCGCCAGGGTCGGGCAAAGGTACACAGGCCAAAAAGCTGGCCGAGAAGTTAGGGTATGTCCATCTGTCAACGGGCGATGTGCTCCGTCAGGCGGTCGCCGACGGCACTGAGCTGGGGAAGAAGGCCGACGGTTACATGAAGGCCGGCGAACTGGTCCCGGATGATTTGATCATTGGTTTGATCGAAGAACAAGTGTCGGCCGGTAAGCTCAAAAACGGCTTTATCCTCGACGGATTCCCGCGCACCATTCCGCAGGCGGAGAGTCTTCGGGACATGCTGAAGAAGTACCAGGTCAGCCTCGACAAGGCGGTCCTGTTGGACGTTGGCGAAGATGAAATTATGAAGCGGTTGTTGAATCGCGCCAAGATTGAAGGGCGCCCCGACGACACCGAGGACGTCATCAAGAATCGCATCGAGGTATACAAACAACAGACCGCTCCGATCGTGGAGTTCTATAAGGGCGAGTCAATCCTGCAGACGGTTCGGGGTGAAGACACTCCGGAGAACGTGTTCAACGCGTTGTTGCAGGTCGCTCAGTAACCAGGTAGTTGACGTGATTACGTGCAAGACCAGAGATGAGATCGAGATCATGCGTCAGGCCGGCAAGGTTGTGGCGCGGGCCCTCGATATGGCGGCCAACGAGATTCGCCCCGGTCTGACCACCGGGAAGCTCGATGCCATGATCGAAGAGCTTATTCGCTCTCAGGGTGCGGAACCGGCCTTCAAGGGGTATCATGGATTCCCGGCGTCGGCCTGTATCTCGATCGACGATGAGGTGGTGCACGGTATTCCCGGGGATCGGGAAATTCACGAAGGCGAGATTGTGTCGGTTGATGTCGGCAGTATCGTCGACGGCTGGTATGGTGATTCGGCCAGAACGTATGCGGTAGGTGAAGTGTCGG
>WJKG01000083.1 GCA_014729205.1 candidate division GN15 bacterium
CCTGGTTGTAGCTGGGGTTCCAGTCAGTCAACTGCAGCACATTGTTGCCGGATGAATCCGCTACAAAGATCTCGAATTCCGTTGCTGTGATATCTGCTTTGAAAGCGATATGTGAACGGTCCGGTGACCACCGCATACCGTGGCTGAAGCCTCCATTGTCAACGATCGTGTTCATACCAGTACCATCGGGCTTCAGTGTTGCCACGTCCCAGTCACGCGAAGTAAACGGGGAATACGTAACCCCAATCAGCAAGTCCCCCTCCTGAGCGGCTGTGAGCGGTGCCAATGTGGCAACCAACATTGTGAGAACGAGAAGTGAAAGAAAAGTGCGCATAGCATCTCTCCCTCTGTTTGTGCGGATGTGTCCGGAGCCCTTGGTAGGCGTGCTCTGTCAGTCCCGAACTGTCAATCCTGCGCTGTTAACGGTTCATAGTTACACGTGTCTACATCGCAAGCGACGTGCCATTCGGGGGAACCATCGCCAAGTAAGTAATAACGTGTTGCGAGCTTGTTACTTAAGATGTGGTTGTGGCTGCCATGCCCTGTGCGATAGGGGATTTGAAGGTGTAAGAAATCCTGAAGATTGTACTCGAGACGTGTAAATCAGTCTATCGACGACTACACATCTAGACGCCGTATTTGGAGAGCTTTAGCTCGAACCTCGTGCCGTGCGAGTCAGTGTGTGCCAGACGCAGATCACCATCGTACAACTGAGCGATACGCCGCGAAACCGTCAGTCCCAGGCCGGTGCCTGTTTCCGGTCGTGTGGAGTAGAACATATCGAATATGCGGTCTGCGTGGTCAGGGGCAATTCCGCCGCCGTTATCGGAGACCGTTATGGTTGCCAATTCCTGATGAACCTGCCAGCCGAATTCGACTTTCGGTGCCTCGGGAGCTGTTTCCTGGAGCGCATCAAGTGCATTCAGCAGCAGATTGGTCAGGATGATCTCTAAGTGTTCGGCTTTGATGCTCACTCTGGTAGCTGGCTCTTCAGGCCAGGTGACGTCTGCTCCCTGAGCTTCGATCCGATCTCGAAAGCGTGCGACGACCTCGGCAATGCACGAATTGACAGCCGACGGTTCATGGCTTTTGGCCTGCTCGAGTTTGGTATAGTCGGTAATCATGCGAGTCATGTCGACTGCGCGCGATATGGCATCATCACTCAAGCGCGACAGCTTCAGCAGACGCTCGGAGCTTAGGTCTCCTTTCGTGGCCAGGCTCTTGAGTTTGGTGATGGCGCTTCGAGCGGGGAACAGAGCGTTTCGGATCTCGTGCGCGAACCCGCCCGCAATGTCACGCGCCTGTTGGTATTTTTCCTGGGCGATAATCTGCGCCTGGGCTTCTTTGAGCTTCCGATGCACCCGTTCCAGTTCCGTCTTCTGCTGCGATATGATTTCGAGATTTCGACGTGTCCTACGGCGGTAGTAGTTTACCAGCACCAAGCCCACCAGCAGGGCCGACAGGGCCGCCAGAATGTAGACCTTGTTTCGCACATAGAACGTATCCAGCAAGGACCACCAGGGTTTGGCCACGATTCGGTATACAGTAAGGCTGTTGACACTGGTCGTAAGCAGCATCTCGACATGGCCAGCCGAATCAAACGCGAGAGGCCAGAAAGCACCGGGATTAATGTGTCCGGCGGCGATTCGCTCGAAGTCCCGCGTGTACAACCCATCGGAGAAGACCAGCACGGAATCATAACCCTGGATTGGGATTGTTCCTCCGTAGGTGCCAATGCGACACGGATTGGACTGCGCAAGTAAGGTGAATGAGGTGTCATAGACATGGACAGTACCGGTGCGATCGTGGACAAACAGGCAGGGACTGCCGGGATGGTCAAAAGGTGCAAAGTACATATGTGCTATGCCGGTATCGAACGGTATGGTTTCCATGACAGCGCCATTTCTGTCCAGTCGTGAGATGAACATGAAATGCTCTGTTTTCACGCTGTCGTGACTATCGAGTGGCTGAACATGATTGAGCCAGTACTGATCGACATCAGGGTGTTGGATGAGAAACGCGGCTTCCAGTTGATACATAATGACCCGGTTGTAAATCAGGTTGCCGGAGCTGTCGACAACTGAGCAGTACCTGTAGCGATCGTTGTAGTTCTCATCTACCCGACCCTGCAACGGCGCATGAGTGACAAAAAGCACGCGAGGTTCCGCGCTGTCGCGAGATACACAGAAGTTGCTATATCGCTGTCGCGACAACTCGGAAGCAACAGGAAGCTCCCACTCCAGGCGCATCGTCTCGACTTCGATACAATAGAGCGCTCGTGGACCGATTTCACGAGTCGTACTTAGATAAAGGAAAGCTTCCGAATAGCCATCGAGATCGTAATCAATGACCTCCAGCAAATACATGTGGGGTCGCCATATGCGATCACCGGTGGTGTCGGCACCGGTACCGAGCAGGATCTTGTCAGGTGGCTTTTCCTCATCCGGGAAGAAACGAATGAACCAGGCGGTATCGCGGGCGTAGGTACCGGCAACCACTCCTCGCATCCCGGTCTGGCTGTCGTCGTAAACATCAAAGTCGCATATGGTCAGGTGGATCGGGTCTTCGTCGATGTAGGTACTCAGGTCACGGGGATGGCGACCGAAGATGGCCGGCCAGTCCGAGTACATAGATGAGTTGCCGACGTCAATCATGACTGGTCCACCCGGCTCGTCGGCCGGTACGAACATCGCCGCGCGGTGTGTTGTCGTTGGATGTTCGTCGCCGAGATTCGATGACTTGACGATATCCAGGCTGAGTGGCAGATACGCTGTATCCCGATGATCCCGGATTTCGAAGCGTCTCATATTGGCCGATGCATCCGTTGCAAGCACGAGCACCGCGCATACCAACACAAGCAGGCGAAGCAACTCGAACGCAACTCGTCTTGGTGCAATGGAAATACCGTCGCCCTGCATGGAGTAGAATATACGCGCATTTTCGGAAAACGCCAGACCGATAATGCGGATTCCCTCCAGTGATGACAGGGTGGTCAGGCTCTATGACGGAATAGCAGCAGTCAGGATATCATTGACGACATTGGCAAGATCCTCGATCCTGAATGGCTTGATCAGCCGACCGCTGAAGCCTCGCTGCCGGAAGTTGGCCAGGACTGGATCGTTCGAATAGCCGCTGGCGACGACAGCTCGAACGTCCTTGTCGATGCGTTTGAGCTCTCTGAGCACGCTTTGGCCGCCCATGCCACCCGGAACGGTCAGGTCCAGGATCACGAGGTCAAATGGCTCTCGTTTGGTATAGGCCTCGCGATAC
>WJKG01000084.1 GCA_014729205.1 candidate division GN15 bacterium
GTCGGAGATCTTCCTGGTTGGCATATGGTGCAGATTGCCCACCAGCTCCAGGTACTCCCGACCGGTCAGGTTCTCGTACAGGGCGCAGGATTCCGGTACATAGCCTATTTTGGTTTTTTAGTCGACCTGGCCAAATGCCACCGGCTTGTCGCCGACGAGTATCTCGCCTTCGGTTGGTCGCAGCATTCCCAGAATCATTTTGATTGTCGTCGTCTTACCAGCGCCGTTCGGCCCCAGAAGAGCGAACACTTCACCCGGCTTGACGCCGAACGACAACTGATCGACCGCCCGGTGAGAACCGAAATCGCGTACGAGTGACTTCACTTCAATCGTATAGCCCAAAGACATCTCCTCAGAAGTTGGTTTACCGTCATAATATCCGGCCGGGGTCTTACATTCAAGTACCATTTACGGACCTTACTATTCACGTGGTTGCAATAAAACCGGTTCGGGCTGGCAAGAAAAGGCGCAAAAGCCGCATCTGGACGGAATCTATGCGGGATTTCGGCTTGACTAAAGCGGCCACTTTGGTTACTATATATATGGACGAAAAACGTTCGCTTGGCTGCACTTGGCACTTAGCATGGAGGGAGCTTTGGGGAATGCGAAGATTGCAGCCAAAAGAATTGCGCAGGTAGACGGACGATTAGGTAGTTGGTAAACAGGGAGAGAGAATGGACGATTGTTCACGTCCCCCCTTATCACATCGTTATCACACAGGTCAATTGGTCGCGGCCGGGGCTGAATTGCGTCTGCAAGTACAGCTTGAACCGCTTCAGAGCGACCTCGTCTTTACGGTTTCCCCTACCGCGCACGAAGTTTAGGGTTACTAGGCCGATTATCGGCAGGAAGTAGAATAGTAGGAAGAGAATCAACACCATCAAGGGAAGCACACATGTCCACTCGCCACTTAGTGAAGCTTGCCGTGCTGACAGCGGTTGTACTGCTGGGTCTGTCAGCAGCAAGTGTTCACGCGCAGGGAAAAGAAAGCGTCGCCGACTCGTTGTTCAGTAAGGCGACCAATGACGAATCTCCACTACAGGACCTGCTTGACTCACTCGGATACTCAATCGACGTTGCCAATGATGAACTTGGCTATGAAGTATTCTGTGGTCAGGACGGTTTCAACCAGGCAACTATGAAGCTGGAGGTTGCCCGCTCCGCTCTCTACGCGACGAGCGGCTATTACGTTGCCGGGGACACCTCCAATTTTTATCAGCTCTTCGGCCCGAGCGACCAGCCCGGTGACTCGGTCCAATTCACGCTGGCGACAGCCGACTCGATTGGCTTCTATCTCAAACCGAACTACCCGGAGCCGGATTTCACGTGGCTGTCCGAAAACTACCTGAACTCCGATGGCTTTGATCACTTCTGGGTCTTCTCTACCGGTGTACCTCATGAATACGTCATTTGCTGGGAGGATCTGGAAGATGGCGGCGACGAGGACTACCAGGATCTGGTGATCAATGTTCGGTTTGCTAACCACGCCCCGGAGTTCACGCTGAGTGATTCCAGCCTCGTACTCTGCGAGTCCGAGTCCGTTTGTTTCGACGTGCTGGTTACCGATCCCAATTGTGAGGGTGATTCCCTGTGGATCGAGATGATCTCTGGCGACGGAGTGTTCGATCCGGACTCGGCTGTTGGTACTATCAGTACCCAGCACTGTTTCCAGCCTACGGTCAGTGGTGACTATGAGTTCGTATTCCAGGCCGAGGATATTCTTGGCGAGTTGACCGTTGATACCGTGACCATTTCGGTGGCTTTGGCGAGCGCCCCGCAGGTCACCCTGCCGGACAGCACCCTCTTCTTGTGTGATCCGGCAGAAATCTGTCTTCCCGTCGACATATTCGATGCTGACTGCGATGTCGTGTCGGTCACGACCAACTTCGGTACCTACACCGGCACGCAGAACATGTTTGACCAGATCCAGCGCCTGAACGAACTCGGTGCTACCGTTACCCAAATAGGTGGCGGCGCTCCGGGACAGACACTGCTCACAGCCGCTGATTGGGTCGGCTCGGTGAACTCACAGTCCGGCGTCTCGGTTGGTCTGCCGAATTTCGCCTTTGCTTCGACCGTCGTGAACACCGGTTCGTTCCCGGCAGGTATTGGCCCGTCGCAGGCTTCCGGCCAGTTGACCGGTCCTCCTACTGACCTGACCTTCACCCTCCCCGGTGCAGGTGGCCCCGATGGTGGCAGCGGTGATGGCTCATGTGATTTCTCTACCGGAAAATACGTGGTTCTTGGCTTCCCGCAGATGATAACTACCTGCAATGGAGCCAATACCGACTTCATCATTTTCACTAACACAGCTACCTCCGGTACGGCGCAGGTCATCTTCCGTGCCAACGGTACGCCGGTGGACACGTCCACTCTCACCGTCCCCGGTGGCACGGCCGGCTCCGGAATGGGCGGCATCACCTTTGACATGCCCGATGGCATCGCGTTCAACGAGGTCTACATCAAGAGTGTCTCCGGCGGGTTTGAGTGTGATGCTTTCGCCGCCCGTACGGCTCCTTCGAGCACGACCTCGGATATCTGTTTCACGGCCGACACTTCCGGTACCTACGTTATAACAGTGACCGCCACCGACGATTGCGGCAATGTTGGTACCGGCACGGCTACCGTAAACGTGACGCTGAACAGCGCCCCCGTAGTAAACGCCGGTGCAGATCAGGATCTCTTTGTGTGCGACTTTAGCGAACTGTGCCTTGGTGTTGACATCAGCGATCCTGACAACAACCTCACCAACAGTTTCATCCATTCCGGTCCCGGCACCCTGGCTGGCGGCCAGGTCTGCTTCACACCTACCGGAAGTGGTGTCAATACGATAGTCATTGGCGCCACCGATGAATGTGGGCTGGTTACTTACGACACAGTGGTAGTAACGGTAAGCGACAACGGGCCGCCGATCGCCACCGATCCGCAGCCAGTGACGGTTGCTGCCTGTGAAGCCGAGCAGTATTGTCATACCTTTACTGCTACTGATCCGAACGGAGGCACGCTGAACTGGAGTCTGCTCAGCGGTCCCGGTTCGATCACTACCGAAGGCGAATACTGCTTCACACCCGACATAACGGGTGATTACACGGCAACGGTCGTGGTCGTTGATTCCTGCGGCCTGGCTGATACAACTTCGATTACCTACAGTGTTACGATAAACACTGCCCCGATGGCGGTCGATCCGTCGCAGACGTTTGAGCTGTTCCAGTGTGATCCAGAAGAGGTGTGCTACCAGTTTGTCGCCAGCGACAATGAGGGGGGCACATTGACCTGGACGCTGCTCGACGGCCCGACCGGTGCGACGGTCGACGCCAACGGACAGGTTTGCTTCACGCCCGATCAGACCGGCACTTTCACTGCGATAGTACAAGTAGCCGATACCTGCGGCGCTGCTGACACGGCCGATGTCACCTACAACATCGAACTGAACGAGACTCCCACGGTGGCTCTCGGTGACGATTCAACCCTGGTGCTTTGCGAATCGCAGGAAATCTGTCTCGATTATACGATCGATGACCCCAATGGTACTGACGGCCTGACCGAGGAGATGCTCGAGGGCTTTGGCAGCATTGATACCGCGTCCAACCAGATCTGCTTCACGCCAACCACCAGTGGCGACTATAGCTTCGTGGTGGGCGTTACCGACGGCTGTGCCGCGCAGGGTGCGGACACTGTGCTTGTCTCAGTTACGATGGGCCAGGCGGCCAGCATCACCTGCCCGACCGGTCCGGTGACGGCCAATCTGTGTTCGGTTGATCAGGTATGCGAACAGCTGGATATCGAGCCTGATGACGCGACTGTGACTACATCTTATGGTAGCTGGTCGAATGATCAGCTCTGTTTCACGGCCGACACCTCCGGTACCTATGAGATCGAGGTCATTGCCTCCGACGTATGTGGTGCCGATACGTGCCTGATCACGTTCGAGGTCGAGATCGGCCAGGCGGCACAGATTTCCTGCCCGACTATCTCGCCGATATTCCTGTGTGACGAAGACACCGCATGCATCCCGGTGGGCATCAACGGCTCAGACCTGAGCGTGACGGTCATGCCGATCGGTTACTACCAGGCGGGTAATGTCTGCTTCCCGGCGGATACATCTGGCACGTATGAGATCTTTGTGATCGCCAGCTCGCCGTGCGGCACCGACACCTGCCTGTTGTCCGCCCCAATCACGGTCAATAGCGCGCCCGTCGCGAATGACCCGACATCGCCGGTCGATACCTTCCTGTGCGATGCCGACCAGATCTGCTATGACTTCCAGGCCGCCGATGTCAATGGTGGACCGCTCACCTGGAGTCGATTGAGTGGCTCGGGTACGGTCACGGATGACGGCCTGTGGTGCTTCAACGCCAACTCTACCGGCAGCCGATCGGTTACTGCTGTCGTCACCGATCCATGTGGTGCGGCCGACACCGTCTCAATGACCTACAATGTGACAATTAACACCGCGCCGACTCTGGCGCTGGGTAATGATACGAGTTTCTTCCGCTGTAACCTGTCTGAGATCTGTTTGCCATATACACTTGAGGATCCTGACGCCAACCTGGATGTTGTCGAACTGCTGTTTGGCAACGGGACGTTGCAGCCGAATGACGACATTTTGTGCTTCACGCCGGCATCACCGGGCACCTACCAGTTCATCGTGCGGGTCGCCGATGAATGTGGTGATGAGGATATCGACACGCTGAACGTGACGATCGACCTCAACAGTGCCCCGGTGGTGGACGCCGGCGCCGACATCACCCTGTTTGAGTGCTCGCCGACCGAGATCTGCTGGTCGGCCAGTGTCACGGACGCCGATGGCAACCTGACAGAATCCGAACTGGTTGAGGGACCAGGTACGTTCGATGGTAGCCAGATCTGCTTCACGCCGAGCGCTACCGGCGAGTATACCTTCGTCTTGCGCGGCATGGATAACTGCGGCCTCGAGGAGTTTGATACCGTCGTGGTCAACTTCACGCTCAACAGCCCGCCGGTCGCCAATGCGGGTGGTACTCGCTCTGCTACGTTCCTGTGTGCTCCGCAGGAAATCTGCTGGCCAGCCGGTTGCTCCGATCCCGACGGCAACCTTGCTGACTGCGCCCTGGTGGAAGGTCCGGGTACCTATGATGGCTCCCAGATTTGCTTCACGCCGAGCACGACCGGCGACTACACCTTTGTGCTGGAAGCCACCGACGCCTGCGGCCTGACGGATCGCGACACGGTTGTCTATCCTATCGTCATCAACTCCGATCCGGTCTGTACGCTGCCCGGCGATACACTGATCTTTCAGTGCACGCCGGAAGAGGTGTGCCTCCCGGCCTACGCCACCGATATCGATAACAACATCGTGTCGGCCCAGATAATCTCCGGTCCGGGTGAACTCATCAACGACCAGTGGTGCTATACTCCCACTGCCGATCAGGCGGTGACAGTCACCATCAGGTTCGAGGATGACTGTGGCGCCTTCTGCGAGGGTACCTTCACGGCAGAGTTTGACATCAACGGTGCGCCGTTTGTCGAGTTCGGACAGGACACCACCATCTTCCAGTGCACCGCACAGGAGATTTGCCTGCCGTACACTTCCGGTGATCCCGACGATGGTCGCCCGCTCACGCTTGATCTCGAGTCTGGTGCGGGTACACTCGATGAAACCAACGGCCTGGTTTGCTTCACGCCAACTGCCTCGGGCGATTACAGCTTCGTGCTCAATATTACCGATGAGTGCGGCGAGGCCGATTCAGATACCATTAACGTCACGGTCCAGACCAACAGCGCCCCGGTTGCCAATGCCGGCGCCGATCAAACGCTGTTTGTCTGCGACACCCACACGGAAATCTGCTGGCCGGCGGGTTGCTCAGATGCCGACAACAACCTGACTGACTGCATCTTCAACGGTCCCGGTGACTACGATGGTTCCGAAATCTGCTTCACGCCCAACAGTTCCGGCAACTATGTCTTCACCCTGAAGGCGATTGACGAATGCGGCCAGGAGCATATCGACACCGCAACCATAACGGTTACCGTCAACAGTGACCCTGAAATCGCGCTCGACAGTGACATCAATACGCAGCTGTGTCAGCCGGAAGCCATCTGCCTGAACTATACCGTCAATGACGTAGACGGTGCCAGCGGCCTGGTAGAAACCATGGTCTCCGGTTACGGCACGCTGGATACAGCCGCCAATCAGGTCTGCTTCACGCCGACGACCGCCGGCAGTTATGAGTTTGTTATGAGTGTCGCCGACAGTTGTGGAGGCACTGACCTCGATACCGCAACGGTCACCGTCACCTTCGGTGAAATCGCTCAAATCGAATGCCCGAGCAGCGTTGTCGGTGTCTGGCTTTGCGAGGTGGAGACGGTCTACTACATGCTGGACATCAGCCCCGCCTCGGCAACCGTAACCACTTCGTTCGGCAGCTACATTGGTGGCGAGATCGCCTTCCCGGCCGATACCACCGGCATTTACGAGATCCAGGTGATCGCCGAGACTGCCTGTGGCGCCGATACCTGTGAGTTGACGTTCGATGTCGAGATTGGTCAGGCGGCTCAGATCGTATGTCCCGACCCGCAGGATATCTTCCTCTGTGGTCCGGGCACCGAGTGCGTACCGATCTCCGTGCTGACACCGGGTGCGACGGTGACCGTCAATCCGATTGGCAGCTACAATGCCGGCAATGTCTGCTTCCCGGTTGATACCAGCGGGCACTACGAGCTCGAAGTAATCGCGGCCACCGACTGCGGTGCCGACACGTGTTCCATTATCGCCGATGTAACTATCAATACCCCGCCGGTGGCCACTGTACCGGATCCGGCCGTGGTCGACACCTTCATCTGCCAGAGCGACGAGATCTGCTATCAGTTCTCCGGCAGCGACGTTGACGGTGGCGACCTTACCTGGTCGCGCTTGAGCGGCAATGGTACTGTCACTTCCGACGGACTCTGGTGCTTCACTCCGGGCCGTGGCAGCTTCACGGTCTCAGCCGCCGTCACTGACTCCTGTGGAGCGGCGGACACGGTGACCATGACCTACAACGTCACAATCAACAGCGCGCCGGAAATCTGGTTCGCAACTACCGATACCACCCAATTCGCCTGCGCCGGTGAAGAAATCTGCATCGGTTACACGGTCAGTGATGCCGACATCGGCGACATTCTCGAAGAGGCGTTGACCTCGGGCGATGCTACTATCGACACTGTCACCAATACGGTTTGCTTCCTGCCGGACACATCCGGCACGTACGTCTTCAGTGCCAGTGTCACTGACGGCTGTGGCGCACAAGACACTATCACTGTAAGTGTCTGGGTTGAAATGAACGAAGCCCCGGTGGTCAATGCCGGTGCGGATACAGTACGCTTCATTTGTGAACCGCAGGAGGTCTGCCAGACGATCACTGTAAGCGATCCAAATAGCAATCTCGATTCGGTCTATGTCACTGGCGGTGTCGGTCAGATCAGCGGCAACCAGCTCTGTTTCCCGGCCGACACATCGGGTACCTACACCTTTGTGATCGAAGCGGTCGATGGGTGCGGCCTTACGGCGAGCGACGAGATATCTTTCACGATTGACATCAACTCCCCGCCGGTCTGTCAGGTCCCGGCCGACACCACGCTCTTCCAGTGTGAGCCGCAGCAGGTAATCCTCCCCGTCAGCGGCACCGATACCGATGGTAACTTCGACCACTGCGAGATCATCACCGGTCCGGGAACACTCGCCAACGGCAACTGGAAATATACGCCGACAGTCGACCAGTCCGTGACAGTTGGGATCATGTGCATCGATGCCTGCGGCGCCGTGTGCACGGATTCGTTTACGGTTGATATTCAGCTCAACAGCCAACCGATGGTTGACCTCGGAGCGGATACCACCATGTTCCTGTGCAGCCCGTCGCCATACTGCTGGCCGGTTGATATTCAGGATGACGACGATAACATCACCGCGGTCGAGCTGGTCGAAGGCCCCGGCAGCTACGATGAAGGCTCCGGTGAGATTTGCTTCTCTCCGACGGTCGACCCGCAAACATACACCTTTGTCGTATCCGCTACCGATGACTGTGGTGCGACCGATTACGACACCGTGAGTATTGAAGTTCACTACAATTCTGCCCCAACGCTCGACCCGCCGCCGGACTTCATCGCCTATCTCGATGAACCCGGCGAGGTCTGCTTCGACGTCAATCCTGGCGATGTCGATGGCAATCTCTCCAGCGTGTCGGTGGCCCCGTTTGGAACCTACAGTAGCGCCACGGAGCAAGTTTGCTTCACCGCCGACAGCACAGGCGACTACTGCCTTGTGGTGACGGCCACCGACGCGTGTGGGGCGAAAACCAGGGATACGGTATGTGTGACCATTCAGATCGATGAGTGCATCCACGTCCAGATCGAGAAGACCCACAACTCCTACCAGGGCCTGATCGAGCAGGTAGACATCTCGCTCAATGGAACCGGTAAGGCACTTGGCGGCTATGACCTACTGGTCTCGTACGAGGTATCCGCCCTCACTGTCTCCAATGTACATATCGGGACCGCGGTCGAGTCCTGTGGATGGGAGTACTTCACCTACACCTTCGGTACCTCCGCAGGTTGCAGCGGGGGCTGTCCGACCGGGCTGTTGCGCATCATCTCCATTGCCGAAACCAACAACGGGTCAAACCACCCGAGCTGCTTCCTGGAGGATGCAATCGGTCCTCTGGCCACCATCGACTTCCTGGTCTCCAACGACGCCAGCCTGGAATGCCAGTATGCGCCGGTGGAGTTCTTCTGGGTGGATTGCGGCGACAACACCATGTCCAGCAAGGAAGGTGATACGCTGTGGGTCTCCCGTGAGATCTATGACTTCGAGTACAACAACATTACCGACTTCAGCTGGGGCTTCCCGGGCAAGTTTGGCGCACCCGATCCGTGCCTGGTTGGCGGCGGCGAAGGCAAACCCAAACCGATCCGCTGTATCGACTTCACCAACGGCGGAGTGGATATCGTCTGCGCTGACTCCATCGATGCTCGAGCTGATATCAATCTGAATGAAATTCCCTGGGAGATCGCCGACGCTGTCCTGTACAGTAACTACTTCGTCTATGGTCTTTCAGTGTTCACCATCAATCAGGCGGGACAGATCGCCGCCTCCGATGTCAACGCCGATGGTATCACGCTCAGTGTGGCCGACCTGGTCTACCTGATTCGCGTGATCCGTGGTGATGCACCGCCGAACGCCAAGCTCAGCGCCCATGCCGAGCATGAGGCCGAACTGCGCATGGCCGGTGGCGTGCTGAGTATCGCCAAGACCGAAGTTGCGGTGGGCGCGCTCTCGATGGTGCTTGAAGGCAAAGTGGTGCCAGCCCTGCACGACGATGCCGAAGGCATGGAGCTTCGCTACAACTACGACGGCACCAACACCCGCGTTTTGGTTTACAACATGGACGGCGATGTCTGGCTGAGCGAAGGTCCCGTGTTCACGGTGGAGGGTCAGCCCCAGATCGTGAAGGTCGAGGCTGGCAGCTTCAATGGCGCCGTTATGAACGCGAAGGTGATCGATGTGCCGCGCGAGTGGAAACTGTCACAGAACTACCCGAACCCGTTCAACCCGACCACGGTGATTGAGTTCTCGCTCAAGAAGACTACCGATTGGAAACTGACCATCTACAACATCCTCGGTCAGACAGTCAATCGGTTCTCGGGTACTCGGGACATTGGGCTGAAGAAGATAGAATGGGATGCCCAGAGTTTCGCGTCTGGAGTTTATTTCTATAAGCTCGAGGCTGGTGACTTCAGCGACACCAAGAAGATGGTCTTGCTCAAGTAGCCCGTAAAGACCTCTAAAGTGGGTCAGCTCCCACGACCCACTAACTGTCCAAAGCGCCCTGCTGCCCGTCCGCAGCGGGGCGCTTTATTCTGCCCTCACTCCCGCTTCAGATCCACCACCGTTGCCCCCCAGCCGCCACCGCTCCCCCCCTCGTGGCGAAACGACTCCACCGCCGGATGTGTGACAAGCAGCGACTGCACAATCTCCCGCTGGACCCCGATTCCTTTCCCGTGGACGATGCGCAGGGTGTGAATTCCACGTTGCAGGCACTCGCGGATATACTCGGTCACCACCGCCTTTGTCTCTTTGGGTGAGAACTGGTGGAGGTCAAGGGTACCATCGATAGGATACTCGTGCGTGTCGTCGTGATCGGTCATTCCGGCTCCAGTGGTTACAGTTCTGCAGGCAGAATATTGTCACGGCGGCGGCATTTCGCAAGTAATCCGTGGTGCTGAATCCCTGCTTGACCCGGCCGGCCTCCGGGTGTTTCTTGGGGCAAACATACCCTGTTTGATCAACATAAGGAGCCACCGTGAAAGCCAACTCCGCCGAGGCTGCCGCTGAGAAGGAAGGGCTGTTCAGCCAGCTATTGGCCCTCAAGCGACCCTTCTGGATGGTCAATATCATGGAGATGCTCGAGCGGCTCGCCTATTACGGCGTGCGGGTCGTCATCCCCATCTACATCGCCCAGGCCGATGAAATCGGCGGCCTGCATTTCACCCAGACCGAAAAGGGCATCATCTTCTTCTGGTGGGCCATCTTCCAG
Source organism: candidate division GN15 bacterium (assembly GCA_014729205.1). Classification (GTDB taxonomy): domain Bacteria; phylum Zixibacteria; class MSB-5A5; order GN15; family FEB-12; genus WJKG01. The sequence goes on from WJKG01000084.1 coordinate 10,551, forward strand.
TCAATCACACCCATGTTCTCCGGCGGCTTTGCCGATCGCTATGGGTTCAAGAAGACCATTGCTGTTTCGGTGGCTATCAAAGTGCTCGGGTATGTCCTTATGGCCACTCAGCGCGATTTCTGGCCGTTCTTGATCGGCTGCTGTGTGCTGGCATTCGGAACCGCCATTTTCAAGCCGGGCGTACAGGGCACTCTGGTTCAGTCGCTGAACAAGAAGAACTCCTCGGTCGGCTGGGGCACGTTCTATATGCTGGTCAATATCGGTGGGTTCCTTGGTCCGCCGCTGGCACACTTCCTGTACGGCATCTCCTGGCCGGCGGTGTTCTACGGTTGTGCCATTATCGTCTCGCTCAATTTCCTTATGCTGTTTACATACAAGGAGGTTGAGTCCGGCGATGAAAAGAAAGGCAGCCCCTTCCGGGTGCTCATGATCACTGCCCGCGAACTGATGAACTTCCGCCTGGCGGTCTTCATAGTCATCATGTCCGGCTTCTGGCTGATGTTCATGCAGCTATTTGACATGCTGCCCAACTTCATTGTCGACTGGGTCGACAGTACTGCCATGGTCAAAGGCCTCGGCCTGCCTGAATGGATGCAGCAATACCACTCAGATCGTGGCCCACAGGTATCACAGGAGTGGCTGATCAATGCCAACCCCGGGTTGATCGTGCTGGCTGTCGTCTTTGTTTCACACCTGGTGGCACGAATGCGGCGGGTGCACTCGATCACGCTGGGCATTACCGTGGCCTCGGTGGGCCTGTTGCTGGCCGGATTCACGACCTCGGGCTACATCTGCCTGGCAGGTATTCTTGTCTTCAGTCTGGGTGAGATGATGTCCTCGCCAAAGATGAACGACTACCTCGGCGTCATCGCTCCGCCCGGCAAAAAGGGGCTGTACATGGGCTTTGCCAACATCCCGCAGGGCGTCGGCTGGGGTGTGGGTTCGCTTCTGGCCGGACGTGTCTACGATCTGCAGGGAGACAAGGCGAATCTGGCAATCGATTACCTGGCACGCAATTACGGCATCACCGACGTCACCCGCCCGGAAGCGATGGATACCCTGCAAAGGGTCGCAAACTTGAGCGCGGAACAAGCCACGCAGCTGCTCTGGAATACATACGATCCCTACACACTTTGGTATCAGTTCGCTGCTATCGGGTTCGCCTCGGCGCTTGGTATGTGGTTGTACGCGCGGTGGGTCCGTCGCTACGAGGAGCCCGACGTGTAGCGTCATCCTGTCTGCACAGGGGGCTGACAAAGCTTGGCGCGGTACCTTGCGGTGCGGGCGGTTTTTGGCTATTTTCACGGGGATATGTCGCAAACGAACCTACCCGTGGAGAATGATATGACCACCAAAACGCAAGCAGCACCGGCCCCAACCTGGGATCTGGAATCCGTTTTCCCCGGCGGCTCCGACTCCAAGGAATTCGCCGACTTCCGCACCAAAGTCAAGAGCGAGGTGAAGGACCTCGAAGGCACCATCGACAAGCTGTCGGACACGCTCTCCGATGCCACCCGGAAGGAGTGGACCGGTTTTGTGCTGGCCATGCAGTCCTGTGTGGAGAATATTGAACTCATTCTCGCGTTTGCCGGCTGCCTGGCGGCGCAGAACACCGATGACTCCAAAGCATTCGGGATCCGCAGCGAGGGGTATGAGCTATACTCGCAGTGGCAGAAGATCGAAAGCTCCTTCGAGGCCATGGCGCTCAAGCAGGACGATGCCGCCTGGAACAAGCTGGTCGAACAGGATCGCCTCAAAGAGGTCGCCTACTACCTGAACGAACTACGCGAGAC
>WJKG01000085.1 GCA_014729205.1 candidate division GN15 bacterium
GCAATATGGTGAACATCACTGCTATTACGATTGATGGCGTCACTGATTCTGTCCTTCTCCAGTGGTAGTATCTCGACGACGTATTCGCCGTACGTCTTCGATGAGGTTTTGTGTAATGAACGCAGCCCAGGAGAATCCGGTAATTGGTACACCGATGTAGACGATAACCAAACGGACGCCAATCAATACCGATCGTCGGATCATGCCTGATTGCGCGAACCGAAAGCCGTAGACGATGAACACAAGGGTCAGGAGATACATGGCACAGTAGTAGATTGTCTTTGTGACAAGCTCCGCCCAAAGAGGCATTCGTTCCGGCAACAGGTCCACCATGAAGTGGCGGTTTTCTCTGACGCCTAGAATGGCGCCCGCGAAAACGACCCACGTGAGACTGAAGTTTGCCACTTCTTCCGTCCACAGGTACCGCGGAATGAAATCCACATACCTCCCGATGATCTGAAGACCGACCGTGATCAGAAGCACGAGAATCAGAAGTATCATGAGGGTTTCCAATATCCTCGCGTAAGCAGCCAACAGCTTCTCCGGTTTCAACTATTTCCCCCCGTCTGTCGTCTACGACAGTGCCTATTGGAAGGGATGGCACCACGATCCGGGCGCCATCCCTATCATATAGAGCTTAAGAGTTTAGGCTTCGCCAAAATGCCGGCGGCCGTTCTATTCAAGGGCCCTTATGTCGCTATACACCCCGGACAGACCCAGTTCGGACGCGAAATCCTCAATTACGGGCAGAGCACGTTGTCGAAGCTGCTGCTTGTTGATCTCGTGGAGTTCAATCTGCCCGCTATCTTCGAGTTCCAACAGTAGCGTCTCCGCTGATGCGTTTTCCTGTTCTCTTGCCCAATTGGCGGCATCCGCACCGGCTTCAAGAATAATCTCTTGCAGATCTTCCGGCCAACTCTGGAGCCTTGCTTCACTCACAAGCATTGGGCGAACGGTGATTGCGTGCTCAGTCAGAACGACGTGTGACGCAACCTCGTAGAATCGCTGTGTCACCAGCGCTGACGCTTCGTTTTCCAATCCATCGATGACGCCGGTCTTGATCGCATTGTAGACCTCCAGATATGCCATCGGGGTTGGCTGGACGCCTACGGCTTCGAACACTCTCGCCTGAATAGGAGCACCCATAACCCGCATTAGCACGTCCCCCAGTTCTGATGGGGAAGTGACGGCCTGATTTAGGATCATGTTTCTAATACCCCCGCCGGCATAGCCCATTACCCGTACACCCGCGTCAAGAATATCCTGCTCGATCGGCTCGAGAACGTCACTCTCATACGCCGATTCGAGATGCTCATAATCTTGCCACAGGTATGGTGTATCGAGAAACTGCGCCGAGGGAACCCAGGTGGCCATGTGTGAGGGGGCTACAAAGGCGACGTCGACCGATATCCCTTGCATCATGAACTCGAAGAAATCGGTGGCCGAGCCTAGGTCACCGGAGTGGTGAAGCTCGATAGTTACATCTCCAGTATACTCCTCTTCAACTTGAGTCTTGAAGCGCTCGAGTGCCTTGTAGAAAACGTGGTCCTGCGCCAAATAGGTGGCAGCAACGATTCTTATCGGCTGCCCCTCCTGTTCTGCCGCGCCTTCTGCCAAAAGCAGCCCTGAGACGACAACTGAAAGGACCAAGACAATCATTAAAGTCCTTCGCATAGCAAACCTCCTTCCGTACTTGCTTGATTTAGAACGTTCTAATTTTAGAACGGTTTATGCAGCCTGTCAATCGGTGAATTCATCAATTTTAACGCAAAAAGGAAGCCCAATAACACTATTTTATCAATAAATGACGTGCTTTCGGCCCGAATCTTTGCTTGACACAACGCAGCTCCATCCGCGAGAATTAGAACGTTCTTAAAAGGAGTATCGTTATGTCGAAGCCAAATGTTCTTGTCTTCTGTGTTGACCATTGGCCCGCCTCTCTTTGCGAACCTGCGGGCCACGAAGTGGTGCACACACCGACTATCCGACAACTTAGCGAGAACGGCGTTCGGTTCAGCAACGCGTACACCCAAACGCCGACCTGTATCCCTTCGCGACGTGGCTTCATGACAGGCACGACTGCTCAGACTCATGGGGACAGGGTCTTTAACGAACACCTAAGGATGGACCCAGATCTGACAACGCTGCCTCAAGCGTTTCGGAATGCAGGCTATCAGGCATACGCCGTGGGAAAGCTCCACGTGTATCCACAACGAGATCGAATCGGCTTTGACGAAGTGATCCTATGTGAGGAGGGACGTGACTACCTCGGAATGAGAAAGGACGACTTTGAGATGTTCCTTTCTGATCAAGGCTTTAATGGGCAGGAGTTAACGCACGCCTTATCCAATAACGAATACACCGTGCGAGGATGGCATCTCCCGGAGTATTGCCACCCCACAAACTGGACGACCAGGGAAATGTGCCGGACGATCATCCGTAGGAATCCAGATAAGCCGGCATTTTGGTATTGCTCCTACATTGGGCCTCACCCCCCAGTAACGCCGCCCCGTGAGTACTTGGACATGTACCCGACCTCGGCCATAGACGATCCGTACATTGGCGAATGGGCGCAAGACGATCAAGGTTTGCCCTATGCACTCAAGGAACACCACGTCCGCAAGCCGGCACCTCAACAGAAAGAGCAAGTCCGCAGGGGGCGAGCTGGTTTCTATGCTCAGTGCACCTACATCGACCATCAAATGCGCTTGGTCATAGGTACCTTGCGAGAGGAAGGGCTCCTCGACGACACGATCATCGTCTTCCTAAGTGACCACGGGGACATGCTTGGCAACCACAACCTTTGGGCGAAGCCTCCTATGTTTGAGGATTCCGTGAATGTGCCGCTCATTATTGTCCCTACTTCGTCCTACGGGGATTTCTCACATCACCAGGTGGAAGACCGCCTGGTATACCTCCACGACGTCATGCCGACCCTACTTGAGATGTGCGGTGTACCAGTACCGGAATCCGTTGAAGGCATATCCTTGCTCTCAGATCAACGGAGGAAGCACTTGTACGCTGAACACTACGAAGACCAGCACGCTATGCGAATGGTTCGGGACGAGCGATACAAGCTCATCTACTATGCAGCGGGAAACAGAAAGCAGCTCTTTGACCTGCACGACGATCCCCGAGAGATGGTCGATCTGTCAGAGAGCGAATCTCACGCAGAAATCATGCGGAATCTGACCTCTCTTCTCATCTCC
>WJKG01000086.1 GCA_014729205.1 candidate division GN15 bacterium
GGATCACCTTCAGCGCCGTGGCCACCATGCCCAGACCGACACCCATCACAATGGCACGCTGCGCGGCCAGGTTGGGGACGTTCATAAGCCAGTTGGAAGCTTTGGCGATGAAATCAATGCCCGGCAAATACGGGTTGAATCGGCTCATCACCAGCAACGCTGCCAACAGCAGCAACGAGGCCAGCAGGTTTCGTGCGCGGAAAGCACGATACGCTGCCGAAGCGATGAAGAATGCCAGCAACGCGAACATCGTTGCCAGAATGGGCATCATCACGTGATCAAAGAACGTTCTAAACATTGGATTCGACAGCCCTTCGGCAGTATAGAAATGGAACGCCCAGGCATTGTCGAATACCGCCATAAGCACAAAGCCAATCAGGAAAACCAGCGCACCGAGGGCAAATCCGCGCTTGCGCCCGGAGTTCGTCTCCGCACGGGCCCGCATGACCAGCACCAGGCAAACCAGACCAAGCAGCAGCCAGATGTAATACCCGGTCGTCAGGATACCGCCGTCACCGTTGGACGACGTAAACCCGAAGGCAATCATCAGGTACAACCCAATCAAAGTAACATATGAGAACGTCGCTCCCTCTTTGCGCTTCTTAATGCGCTCCACCGATACCCGGAACAGCGACCAGATACCCAGTGCCAGCGCGAAAATCCCGATAATGTAAATCCAGTCCAGTAAGAACTCGTAGACCCACTCCGATTTCTCGTGCGGTACGAAATACTGGAAGATCATGAAGACGCCGAATATGAACACCAGCGCCAGTGGTAGTTGTCTTTTCATTGCTTCACCCTCCTCCCTTTAGTCCGTTACTTTGAACAGGTTTTGGAAGAGTGAACTGCCGGCGGTCGACCAGATCACGCCGATCAGCGCGAATATTACGACCGCCGCCTTGGCGACGTCCTGAGCCTTGAGCGATCCCAGCAGGACCGGCTCACGCCCCAGGTAGGCACTGGCTGCATACAGCTCTTCACCGATGAGGGTGTAGTCGCAGGCCACAATGAAGAACGGCAACTGGGCGATCTGGTCGGTGCCCGAGATCTGAATCGATCCCGCGATAGCTCCCGTCTCCGCCAGAAGCAGTGACTCTGCGTGGAACATACCCATGTACACGTTGGTGGCCGGGCGCTCGCGAAGCATCACGCCGTTAACCGCGGCAACATAGGCAAACTGTGACTGGGTCACGAAGTAGACGATATCTTCGCTGTAGTCATCCGGGCGTCCAGCATCCATATACGCCGATTTGACCACTTCCTGCGCGACCGACATCACAATCGGGTCGTAGGTCGGAACGATCAACTGCGTCTGATACTCGGCAACCTGTTTGGCCACGCGCGAGAGAATGGTAAACGAGGCAATCGTGGCCACATCGGCCGCCGTACCCAGACCCAGCACATACAAGATGGGCCGTCCCATTTCCGTGGCGCGACCAATGGCATCATCGACCGCCTCAATACCGGCGATCGGCCGCACATACAACTCGGCGCCCGCGCGAGCGCGCTGCACGAAGAAGATCGTGAGCAAGCCAAAGATGACGACAAAACACAACACAACAATGCGGCCGGTGTTGAACCACTGACCGTAGGATTGTACCGGTCCGACTATCTCCGAGGGGGTGCGGATCGAATCGACCTTCGTCACCGCGTCGACACGATAATAGAAATCGCAGTAGTCCGGGAGGAAATCCTCGGCCAGTCGATCCTTCGGCCCCTGGTCCTCGAAGGTGGTGGCACCAAATGGAACCACTCTTAAAGACCGGAATTCGCCGTTGTTAGGGTACTGCTCATGGGCCTCGGGAAGTCGGCTGAGCATCTCTTGATGCTCGGCGGCCAACTCCTTGACGTAATCATCGGGATCACCCTCGACATCGAGCGTTCCGGAGGCGCGCAACTGTCTGGCCGCAACCAGATCAGCTCGTACCTGCTGGACAGTATCCCAGAAGTCCGGATACCATCGGAACACCTCGTAGGCGACGACCGAATTGGCGCCCGCTCCGTCATCCGGAGACAGCTCCCACTCAATCGTCACGGCGTGCCCGTGATCGTTGTCGGAGTCATATGCCCTGAGGTTGCCAACCGGCGCCGGTGGCTCAATAGAGACGGTGTCGGCAGCCGCGGTCGTATCGACCGGTGTCGCCGGTTCAGCCTCCTGAGCCCAGGCGGCGCTGGCCAGAAGCCCCAGCACAATCACCGCTGACAACAGGTATTTCATAAAGCTCTCCCTTTGTTGGGGGATGGCGTTAACTTATCAGACCCAACCAATCCTTGAACAGGAACGTAATGCGCCCCACCAGAAGCGAGATACGGCCCATCACCGTGTAGCCGAACGAGGCGCCAAACGTAATCATCAAAATCCAAATACCCACCCTCGAGGCGGCTCCGAAAATCCCGGTATGCTCCTTCGAGAAGAAGAAATACACCAGACCACAGAACACGCCCAGAAAGATCACCCAGTTGCCAACCGTCAGCGCCAACTGACCGGTGGCGCTCAGGTTCAGGTTTGCGATGAAGTGCCCGAACCCCTGCCAGTCTACCAGCAGCGGAACGAATGTCGAGGATACCTGCTCGATGAAATCCGAGCGCAGGTAACGGATGAAATTCAGACCGGCCGTCGTACCAACAATAAAGGCCAGCGGCCAGCGGGAAATCCAGCCACCATCTCGGGACAGGCGGAACAACAACAGGATGCCAAGGATCACAGGTATGAAATAGAAGTAATTTACGGCAAACTTGTCGAACGGTACCTCGAAGAATTTCGACAGGCTCTCGGACACCCGCGGCACGAGATTGCCGACAATCGTCGACCAGAATCCCATTACCATCCAGAACGCGGCCGAGACGCCCACAAACAGGTGCTCAGCGAATTTGTAAAAGGGATTGTCGCGATACAGGAAGGATAGAATGGCCAGGGTCAGGAAAGCTGCAAACGTAATCCCGAACGCGTGGCCCCACACATTGGTTTCCTCGGGATCAGCACCAAGCACACTCGCCTTCCAGATCCAGCTCACCAAAAAGAGCAGGAGGACAACCGACAGGATGATCACTGATGAGCGCTTCATAGTCTCTTCCTCTGGCCGTCGCGGCGCCGCTGCACGATGTAGGCAATGTTACCCATGACGATAAACGCCATAATGACCATGTGTGCCAGCGTCTGCGGTCCCATCATCCGCAAGCCGGGAGCGTCCACATCTTCAAACTGCGGATACTCCTTGCGAAGCTCCGACTCATATTCCGCAGCGCCCTTGATACCACCCATGATGCCAAGCAACTGCTTGGGGTAGTACGGGTACATCTGCGGGGCTACCACCGCGGCCACACCGCCGGCAACCGGTACCCGCCCGGGATCGCCAACGAATAACACCCATTCCTTGACACCCGGCTTACCGCCACCAACGGTAAAGACCATGTCCAGATCCTTGGCCGAGCGGATACCCTTGAACACTTCGATACTGTCATAGGGGACGGCATTCACATCGGTCGGAAACATTTTCTTGAAGTCGGAGACGATAACATTGAGCACCCCTTCGTTACCGGCCTTGAAGCCGATATTGACGTAATCCAGGCCGTCTAATTTGTCCGGGAATTGCTCAGACATAATCTGATCAAGTGACTGCGTCAGCAGCGCCTGCCCGGTTGCGAACAGGCACATGAAAATGACCTTGTGGTTCTTCACCATACAGTGCTGGGTGACCACCTCCGCCATTGGCTGCACCTCGGGCGCCATGGCCGGGTCAAAATCGAAGGAAATCAGTATCCTTGAGCCCTCGGGTAGCGATTCAATGCGATCGAAAATCGCCTTCACGACCGGCGTGGCCTCTTCCTCGAATGTAATCGGGAACAGCAGGGGTGCTGCTACCGAGAGGAAGATAAACAGGAAGATGATCCGGCGATCAACCTCCTTGGCCAGCAGTGACCGATACAACAGCCACAGCAGACCGCCGCCAATAACTGCCAGCGAGATCACCGTCCCAACACCGGTCAGTGACACCAGCGGTAACCACGTCATCCCTTGTCACCTCCCAGATAGGTTCGCTCAACACCCAGGATCAGCCGCAGAGACATCGACACTACCC
>WJKG01000087.1 GCA_014729205.1 candidate division GN15 bacterium
GATGGCGTATCCCGAGTTGATTCGCGATGAACTACCTCACGATCATCGCGCACTGCCCTTCTTGACAGACATTGAGAGCGCCGCACGTAAGATGTCGGACATCAACCAGGATCTCCTTACAATGGGCCGCCGCGGGCACTACAATCAGGAGGTGCTCGATCTCAATCGCGTGGTAATGCACGCGGTGAAAGAGATGGTGCCCAATTCAGAAACGCTCAAGTGTAATTTGAATCTCAGCAGCGACTTGCTTCGTGTTATGGGTGGTCAAGCTCAGATACATCGCATGCTTTCTAATCTGCTGGCTAACGCGCGTGATGCCATGCAGGACATAGGCAAGATTATCGTCCGTACCGAGAATTTCTATGCCGACAATACTTCGATTGCCTTCGGTCGGGTCCCCAAAGGGGAGTATGTTAAACTAACCATTACTGATACCGGCTGTGGCATACCCGAGGAGATCTTAGAACGCGTGTTCGATCCGTTCTTCACAACCAAGTCGGCGGACAAGAAGCGCGGCTCCGGCCTGGGACTCAGTGTTGTCGATGCGGTCATGCGGGATCACGGCGGCTATCTTGATCTGCAGACCAAAGTTGGGCAGGGAACATCCTTCTACCTGTATTTCCCCGTAACACGTGAGGTCGTCGAAGATGTCGAAATGTCGCAGTCTGTCTCCGGGACCGAGCGTGTGTTGGTCGTCGATGATGATCGGGTGCAGCGTGAGGTGTGCCGGAGGCTGCTGGAAAAGCTCGGGTATCAAGTATTCGTCGTGGAGTGTGGCGAGGATGCCATCGATGCAGCCCAAGCCCATGATCCAGACCTGTTGGTCCTGGACATGGTTATGCCGGATGGTATCGATGGGACCGAAACGTATCGCCGCATTCGCGAGCTGCGCCCTGATCAGAAAGCCATAGTCCTGTCCGGATATTCCGAGACCGGCCGCGTGCTGGAGGCACAGAAGATGGGTGCCGGTGCGTTTGTGCGCAAACCGTTGACGAAGGCTACCCTGGCAAGTGCAGTGCGGACGGAATTGGATCGTCGCTGAAGCGATTGCATTTGGTAGCAGATTATCACTTCTGGCAAGAACGAAAAGGCCGTCCTGTAAGTCGTGGGGATGGTCTCTTTGCTTGTTATTACCTTCCAATTGCCTTAGCATAGGGCCAACACGCAACTGGGAATTGGCGAGTGCGGGACAGGTTGCACTGCTCGCATCGCTCAGGCCGAGGGAGGGCAAAGGCAGGCGTCAATGGATGACAGACTGATTCTCTGGGCAATTGTTATAGGTTACATGGTCTTCGTCTTCGTCAAAGGCGTGATGAAGGTCCGCAAGGTGGGCAATACCGATGACTATCTGGTCGCCGGTCGAAATGTGAACTGGTTCCTGCTATTCTGCACCATGGGGGCGACCGTCATTGGAGGTGGCTATTCCATCGGGGCCATCGGTAAAACGTACGAATGGGGGGTGTTGATGTTGCTGGTATCCACCGGTGGCTATCTGCACTTCATCTTTTCCGGTCTGGTCGTGGCACCCCAGTTCCGGGAAGCCAAGCTGTATACTGTCGCGGGGTATTTCGGCCATCGATTCGGCGAGCGACCGCGATTCCTGGTGCTTATTCTTTCATTGTTGTTTAGTATATTCATTGTCGCAGCCCAGATGGCAGCTTTTGGCACTGTAACGGCAGCCATCCTGCCGGAACTTGCTGATGCGGCCAGCACGCTCCGATGGGCAATACTTATCGGCGGCATAATGGTCGTTATCTACAGTACCGCCGGTGGCTTGCTGGCTGTCATCCATACCGATCTATTCCAGTTTGTGGTGCTGTTTTTGGGGTTTGTCATTACGTTGATGTTCTGCGTCCCGGACATCGCTGATTCGTACAATTCGGAGACCGGCAAGTTCGTCCCATCTCGGTTCGGGGCGGTAGACTTCAATCAACCTGAGGAGATGGTCCAGGACCTGGCCTCGCCCGATAATCCGGTAGCGGCGCATCTTGTGTCGCTCGTGGAGCAAGACCGCCGTGAGCAGATACGAGCCAGTGTGTCTGACAGCGCCCATATCCAGAAGCGTGCCCTGAAGAGAGCCTTCAACTCACTGCTGGACAGACACGAAGTCTACGACTCCGCCGCATTCTCACAGGTTAGTCTATCGGCCGAGACGCGAAACAGACTAAGGGATCACCATCAGCTCGACGGCCGTGACCTGCGTCGCTTGAACCTGCTTCTCATTCAGGATGTCTACCCGCAAGAGATCAACAGGAACCGGGAGATATCGGCAGATTTCTTCAAGGTGGAAGGTGGCAAGGGATGGCTGTTCTTGATCACGACTTTCCTGGCCTTCCTGCTCGGTGAGACCTTCGCACCCGGTTATGCCACCAGGTATTGCGTTGGCAAGGACGTGCGTGAGACCCGCCTGGGGATTGCCGGAGTAGGATTCTTCCTGGCAGCGACATTTCCTGTCATGCTGTTCTTCATTGCGCTGTTCGCACGTATCCAGTTCCCGGATATCGATCCGCAACAAGCGCTGCCAATGGTCGTTGATCAGCTGCATAATCCGGTTGTCGGTGGGTTGATTATCGGTGCCCTGTTGATGGCGGTTATGTCGTCCGCCGACTCCGCCCTGAACTCATCCACTGCAATTTTCGTCAAAGACCTGTTCGAACACCAGTTGGGGTGGAAGGACAAAGGCGACGGTAAGATGCTTCGCCTGGCCCGTGTGTGCACGGTAGGGCTGGGAGTGTCGGCCGTGGCGGTGGCGGTGCTGTGGTCGGATATCATTGGCCTGCTGTTGTTCACCTATCACGTCTGGGCGCCGGCGATCATCCTTCCCGTGGTGGTCGGTTCGCTCTACAAGAAACGCTCGCCCACATTGACCCGTAACATTTTCTGGACGATGCTCCTGGCGACAGTGCTGACACTGGTCTATCGCGGTATCGGTGCGCTACACACGCATTTCAGTGTGAAGATGTTTGATCAGGCAGTGTACGATTTGATGATCAGCTTCGATCCAGCTATCTTCGGAGTCGGCATCTCATGTGTGGTATTCGCGGTGCTGAGTGTCTTGAGAAGGGCTAACGACAGTAGTCAGGAGTAGGTTGTTGTGAGCACACCGGTTTCTATCAGCATCATTTACGACAACACATCCCAGCGCGAGGATTTGGCGGCTGATTGGGGATTCGCATGTCTGGTTGTGGCACATGGTCGCAGGTTGCTGTTTGACACTGGAGCCAAAGGCGACGTGCTTCTGGCGAACATGAAGGTGCTGAGTATCAATCCCGCGGAGATTGGTGAGGTGTTGATCTCTCACGATCACTGGGATCACACGGGTGGTCTGGAGGCACTCTTGACGGTGAACCCTGCGATGAGGGTCTGGGCGCCGACTGGCTGTCAAAGCGTCCCATCAGGAGCAGATGTCGTCTATATTGATGGTCCGCACGATCTATCCGACGGGCTGTATTCCACAGGAGTGCTCTCCGAAATCGAGCATTCTCTGGCTATTCAGACTCAGAAAGGCGTCGCGGTAGTGGTTGGATGCTCGCACCCGGGGGTGGGGCAGATTCTTGATGCTGCCTCGACACATGGCACGCCTCATGCGCTCATAGGCGGCCTGCACGGTTTCGACCAGTTCGATCGCCTCTCGGGACTAAGCATGATCTGCCCGACACATTGCACCCAGCACATGGA
>WJKG01000088.1 GCA_014729205.1 candidate division GN15 bacterium
ACGCCACCATGTAGGTCAAATCAGAGATGTTCACAGGTTGCATGCCATTTACATTTGCGGCCCAAAGGCTGGGAGGTGGCGTCCCACCCGCGAACAGGTAGTTCACGAAATAGGTCAGGTCGGCAACATTGGGTCCTTCGCCGTCGCCATTGATGTCTCCGCATGCGACATCGGACACCTCGAGTGTTCCCTGGATGACTCTCGGTGTATAGGTGGCATATCCCGCTATGAGTTCCAGCTGGCGGTCTGAGAAGCTGGTGGTGTCGATCGATTGACTCCCCGTGCCGCTGTTGTGAGCGAAGTGAATATTGAGAATCTTGCCATAGCCAGGGGCCATGCCCTCACCAGATCCATTCTGCGTCTGCTGGAACCGGAACGCCGCGCGCTTGAAGAAGCCATCGAAGCTAACCAGTTCCACCTTCTCGAAACCCGCCGTGCGACAGCCGATAGTGTCGAATCCTGTGTAGTTCAACTGAATCGGTCCATCCCACGTGAACGGCAGGATAAACTCTTGCATGGGATGCTGGTTACGAAGCAACACCTCAATCGTGATTGGTTCTCCCGGGCTGGTGTAGACATCGGCGAACTTCAGGGTGTCGGCGAGGGCCACTACTCTATTCAGTGCCGTGCGCGTATGGGATCCATCGGGCAGTTCGACAGTCAACGTCACGTCATACGCGCCGGGCTGGGTGTATTGATGCAGCGGAGCGCTCGCACCGGAGGTCTCACCATCACCGAATTGCCACTGCCAGCCGGTGGCGCCGATCGATGAATCAGAAAACTGAACGTCAAGAGGCACAAATCCAAGTGCAGGGGCTGCGGCGAAATTGACAAGTGGCGGCTGTTGATTGGCGTACACCATGTTCGCCGTATCCCAGTTGGACATGGCAAGGTCATTGTTGTATGAGTAGCGATAGTAGATTTCCAAATCCGATACCGGAGCCGAAGAAAGCGATACCCAGCCGGAGAAGAGATCATAGCAGTAGTCCGGCCAGCCAAGGTTTATACCATCAGATACAACCGAGTCAACCGAGTAGAGCGGCGACTTGGAAGTGTAGAACAGCGTTCGGCTGCCATCGCCGGAGAGGGTATCCGCGAGGCTTTCAACACCGCCAGCATCCACATCCACCCAAGCGAGCTGCTCGACGACGGTGGATACAGTGGATTGCCAAACCGGCGATGCTGTGAACGTTGTCCCCAGATTCTCGTACACACGGGGCGCGTCCCACCAGCGACCTGCCGCGAGGTCCATGTCGCCATCGCGGTCGTAATCATAGAGCGCCAGGGCTGAGCCGTTACCCTCGGTTGAGGATTCCCAATCGGGGCTTGCCGAGGGGGTACCGGCGCCATCGTTCAAGTGGACTGCGAAGTGCCCATTGTCAGAGATCTGGTTATTATGGGCGGCTATGATGTCCAGCCAGCCATCGCCGTTGACATCGCCGGCAATAACGGTATTGACATGCGCCGGGTCTGCCATCTGCCAACCGGGAGTGGTCTCCAGACCGGCACTGGAATTGTAATACACCAGCAAGCCTTCGAGATCGGCAGCGACAATGAGATCCAGATAGCCATTGTTGTCGATGTCTGCCCAGAAGACATCCAGTGCCGCCGTGAGTTGTGATGATTGCCATGATGGCGATGTCTCCAGTGCTCCGCCAATATTGAAATAGACTTTCTCCGGTTGGAACTGACCGGTGTATGCCTCACCGGTGGCGACCGCGACATCCATATCCCCATCATTGTCCACGTCGCCAACCGCACACGAGAATGACCAATGGGAATCGGAGGATTCCCAGTCCGGCGTCAGGCTCGGCACCCCATCCTGGTTAAAATAGAGGTTGGTCTGATTGGGCTGGCTGAACCCATCGGCGCCAAGAAAGTTCGCCACGACGAAATCCGCATAGCCATCATCGTCAATGTCTCCAACCGCGCAGTGGCCCGAGTATTCAGCATTGCTCGATGACCATGTAGCTGAGGTCGGTAACTGTCCGTTCTGGGAAAGATAGAGCGTGTTCGGAGCCAGGACGATGTCATTACCATTGGAGAAGAACACGTCGATAAACCCATCATTATTGTAGTCCCGCCACATCATACCGGTATGATAGAGGTCGTCCTCGCCGGAAATCCAAAACGGCTCGTCGTCAATCTGTGGTGCCGCGGCCCAGACGGACGCAGCCATGAGAACTACGATTACCTGAGCCAGCAGGTCTGCTGGTTTCAAGCGACGTGAACACATCGAACGAATTGCCATGCTCTCGGTCCTTCCCGATTCGATTTCGTCATTGGACAGCATAGAGACGGTGAAAGGAAGTCATTTGCCTACCGGAATATAGATGGCGATTGCTGGTTTTGCAACGCAATTGACTGGCAACCCCCTCGCCAAAAGGAAGGGCAGCCGCTCCTTCAAAGAAACGGCTGCCCTGTATTCACGCGACTCTCAACGAGGGGTTACTGACAGGTCAGCGGGTCACCTTCGTTGAAGAGGAAATCGACCAGTCGGGTCAGGTCTGTAATCGCCAGACCCGGAGTACCATCAACGTCACCAGCGGCCGGTTGCGGTGGCGGCGGGCCTTCGTTGAACAAGTAGTCGACCAGGTAAGTCAGATCCTGTACGTTGGCCTCGGACTGATCACCGTTGACATCACCACACACATAGGTGGAGATGTCCAGAGTCACCGGTACCGAGCCGGATGGGTGCTGAGGATCGTTGCATGACATGTCCAACTGACCGGTGTACGTGCCCTGATCGAGGTCCGCGCTGTTAAGCGAGACTGTGATCGTATCCGATGAATTCGGTTCGACCGTCCCGACCATCGGCGTAGCCGACAACCAGCGCCAGGCGCTGATCATTACGGCCAGCGAGTCATGCATGTAGGCCTGATTGTAACAGACCTCCAGCCCGTCGGTACCCATGGCATCTTCGATACCAATCGTGGCACCTTCCAGATTGTCCGTACCCGGATCCATGTGCTGGTACTGCAGCAGGATCTTACCATCGGGGTAGAGAACCAGTTGGTAGGTCAACGAACCGGTACCGGTCGGTGATGCGTAATTGCGGATCTCGCTGTACGTTATGATGAAGCGATCCTGGTCCGCATCGTAGTAATACCAGATATTGCCGTTGTGCTCTGGATCCTGATCATCCCACCACATGGCAATGATGTTGTTGGGGGTGCTGTTGTCCGGAACAGCCTGATTGCTGTAAGATGTGACACCATCCTCGAAGCCGACAAGACCGTTCGAACCGATATAGATCTGGTCGTAGAGGTTCTCGTAGAACGGGAAGGTGAAACCAATCGGGAATGGACCGGCATCATCGTCATCACCAAGCGTGACAGCTGTGCCGACACCGGAGATATCGATCCAATTGTAGGTCGGGCCCGCCGGCTCATCGGAGTCGGTCCAGCGATAACCGTATGCATCCGGACCACCAGAGCCCTTCTCCGAAGGTGCGAAGAACGGTTCCGGCTTGGCACCTTCTTTGGCGTCCGCATCGTGGTAGCCCAGAATGGCCTGCTCTTCAGCAACTGCCATCTGCGGACGCGCGTCCTTACCTTCGAACATGGTACACGACATCGACCAGGTCAGGCGGCCAGGGCCGGTGTTGTCGATAACCAGCGGAACATCAACCGTCTCTCCCGGGGCCAGTGACTCGGCTATCTCGGCAGGAGACATGGCCATCTCCGGAGCAGGAATGCTCAGTGTGACCGGGATATCACCCTCGGGCTGAGTACCATCGTTCGTTGTGTAGGAGAGCGTGCCGGTGTATTCGCCGGGCATCATTCCCGTCGTGCTCAGCGTGACATCGAAATGCAGACTGTCGTAAGGATAAATCTGCTGGAGCATATTGTCGTGGCTGATCCAGCCCTCTTCCGAGGTAAACGCCATCTTCAACTTGCCGTCGCCAGTGTTCTTAATCCAGAAACTGTGGACCGCAGACTCATCCTGGTGCAGCGTATCGGAGATATCGGTCACATCCATATCCATGACCGGAGTACCGGTAGCCTGGTTGTAACCCTTGAGCATCAAGTCGTCGATGTTCCAGCCGCAATACTGCACCGAACCATCAGTGGAACCCATTCCGAAACGGATCTGGAAGTTCGGGTTCTCGTCAGCATAGGCGGAGACATCGTAGTACTGCTCCGTCCAGGCGCCATCGTCCATAGTTGATCCGTTCTCAAACAAACGGTGCCAGTTGGCGCCATCGAAAACCTCGAGATAGGCGTGGTCATAGCTGGAAGACTCGACACCCAGCCAGCGCCAGAAGTAGAGTTCAACACCATCGTAATCGGAACAGTCGAGCAGCGGCGAGGTGACCCACTGCGTGCTGCTGATATTGGCATTGTAGTCACCACCGGAGCCCGAAGTGAGGTCGTTGCCCAGTACCTGGTTGTCCTCGGTGTCACTGTGGTCATTCGACGGGTCAGGTCCACCGCTACCGTCGGATCCGGTGCCGCCCGTGCACGGACCAATAGTCCATTCAGCAGACGTTCCGAGACCGCTCCAGCCTTGATCCATGGAGAAATCATCGACCCAGATTGGCTCGCGGTCACCGACGATCATATCGAAACCGAGTTCGACCTCGTAGCCGAGGTCACAGGTTGCTGTCAAAACGACCTCCAGAAGGTGTCCCATCGGACACGCCTGGTCAGCGGAGACGGTGAACACGTCGGTCGTATTGTCTCCGACACCGCCATCAGCTGCAATATCGCCGAAATCGCCGTAGTCGTCATCGAGGGTCACATAGGTGTCCGTCTCGGTCAACAAACCACTGGTGAAGCCGGCCAGAGCAGAGCCCGTATTCTCGAGAGTGACCACCAGGTCGGCAGTCTCACCCGGATCCAGGATACCGTTGTTATTTCCGCTGTAATCCTGTACCTCGACAGACACGAAATCCAACACCGGGGCATGGACAGTCACATTGAAACTGCCTTCCCAGGTGTCGCGAGCCGTGCCTGTGACGCTCAGGTCAAACTTGATCTTGTGCTGGTCGGGGGCAGTGGCCGCCACCTTGTAGCCATAAGCATCGGCAACGTACGAAATGCCATCGTTACCCGTGACAGTACCGAAAGCCTCGTAGTCATCAGTCACCGTCACAAAGGTATCGGTGGTGGAGAGGAAGCCCTCGACATTAAAGGCATCGTCCGGGCCGACGTTCTTAACTTGCAGACCCATGGCGATTGTCTCGCCGGCGTCAACGAGACCGTCCATGTTACCGGTGGCATCGTTGTAATCGCTGGAGTCATAGACAACATACGGGCCATTGGGGGCGATCACCTGAATGTCGACCACATACGGCTGTTTGTTCTGACCGGTTACGACCAGCTTGGCCGTGCCGGGAACGCCGAAAGCATCCAACTGCAGGGTGACTGAACCTGACTCATCAACATAACCCGCACCGTGCAGGACGCCGTCCATGGTCAGGCCAACGTACGAACCCGGGTCGGCCAGGACCTCAAACTCAGTGGCCGTCATCAGAATGGTGCTGGCGTGCGAGACGTTATTGACGGCCGGAATACCGAGGTAAGTCATGACCGAGGGATCACCCATCAGGCAGTAGATCTCCCAGTAATAGGCTTCCCTCGTGGAGCCCGATTCGGTCACCGCCATGTTTCCTGCGAAGAAGATAGCGGAGTTGGTCACATAGTGCTGGCTGACCGGCTCGCCGTGGTCATGGAAAAGACCATCGTAGGCACCGGGACCGGTCTGCTCATAGGTCGGTCCACTACCAACGACCGGGCCGTAGCCGACGCCCCAATAGTAGTCTTCATCCCAGTAGGTTGAGTTGGTACCGCCAATATAGCCGATACCACCCTTGTTCTCGGCCTGGACAAAGGCTTCCGCGAAGCAGGGGGTCGAGTAGTCGTCACCAAATGTGTTCGCGAGACAGCAGTTACCAATACCCAGCAGGTACTTGCCTTCGTTGGTAAGATTGCCAACATCGGAGGTCGTGAACGACGGGTCCGCCTGCCCGGTATGGGAGCAGTGCGCTGTGTAGTTCATGAAACCAACACCATCGTTGACGGTCTGGATG
>WJKG01000089.1 GCA_014729205.1 candidate division GN15 bacterium
CTATTACCGCATTCCCCATCCGGCCGTGATGGTGAATATTGTCAAGAAGGCACCTGAGGGCTTTGACTTCATGATCAAGGTACCCCAGTCGTTCACTCACCGTCGAACTGACTTGGAGAAAGACCTCGTCGATTATATCGAATGCCTCAGGCCAATCGAAGAGTCGGGTCGCTTGTCCGGCGTGCTGGCTCAGTTTCCGTATTCGTTCAAGTTCAACGACAACAGCCTCGACTACGTGTCCCAGATTGGACAAGCGCTGGCCCCTCGACCACTGTTTGTGGAGTTCAGACACAAGAGTTGGGTAAACCGACAAATGTATGACCGCTTGAGGGCTGAGGGTATCGGATATGTGTGCGTGGATGAACCACAATTGCCCAACTTGCTGGCACCAGATGCCTTCTCGACCACCGACACGGCGTATATTCGGCTACACGGGCGAAACGCAGCTCAGTGGTGGGACGGCGGGCCGCTTCGGTACGACTATAGCTACACGCCCGAAGAACTGGCACAATGGAAACAGAAGGTACGCAAGCTCCAGAGAAAAGTGAAACGAGTCTACGTGTATTTCAATAACTGTCACTTGGGACAGGCCGTAGGCAATGCGCAGGACTTCATCAAACAGATGAACCGGGACTGAGATTCCCTGTTTTTAATTGACGTAAATCATCGAATTCAATAGATATAGCGGGATTTTGAAAGGCTGAGAATGCGACTCAAACTGGATAAGATACGCAAAGAGTACGGAAAGAAGGTCGCGGTAAATGACCTCTCGCTGGAAGTGCCTGAAAGTGTCATATATGGCATAATCGGTCCCAACGGTGCCGGCAAGACGACCACTATCCGTATGATAATGAACATTACTGCACCCGACTCTGGCCAGATCCTCGTGGACGGCAAGCGTACTGACAACAGTTTCCTCAACCGTGTCGGCTATTTGCCCGAAGAACGCGGCCTGTACAAGAAGATGACGGTTTCCGAGGTGCTGACGTACCTCGCCGAACTGAAAGGATATCCCGCTGCAAAAGCCCGGCAGAATATGCGCCCGTGGCTCGAGCGGGTAAACCTGGCTGACTACGAAGACAGCAAGGTCGAGGAGCTTTCCAAAGGGATGCAGCAGAAGCTGCAGTTTGTCAGTACCATTCTTCATGAACCGGAAATCCTGATTCTCGACGAGATCTTCTCCGGGCTGGATCCGATTAACATGGAGCTGCTCAAAGACATCATCCTGGAACAGAAGCGCGCCGGGCGTACCATCCTGTTCTCGACTCACGTCATGGAACAAGCCGAGAAGCTGTGCGATCATGTGTGTATGATCGCCAATGGCAACAAGGTGATCGATGGTCGGCTTAACGATGTGAAAGCCCAGTTCGGCCGCAACAGTATCCATCTCGAGATCGAGGGTGACGGTAGCTTCGTAAAGGCCTTACCGGGTGTGAAGGACGTGATCGAGTTTAACAACTACCAGGAACTCGCACTCGAAGATGATGCCGATTCGCAGATTATCCTGAAGGAACTGGTTGCCAAAGTGAAGGTACTCAGATTCGACCTGATTGAACCTTCACTCTACGACATCTTCATCGACATGGCGAATGTAGACCCATCACAGCTTGAACGTCGACCGGAAGGAGCCAGCCATGTCTAAGTTCTGGGTTATCTTCAAGCGCGAATACGCGCAGGTGGTCAAGAAGAAATCCTTCGTGGTCGGCATTGTCCTGACGCCACTCCTGATGGCCGGTTTCATGGTTCTCCCGGCATTTCTGGCCACCCGGAAGGCGAGCGAGCCGCAACCAATGGTCGTCGTGGATCAGTCGCAACAGAACCTGGGGGAGAGGTTCAGCACCGCGCTGGCCGACTACGAGCTCGATGACGGTCGTCCTTATTACGAGATCCAGGACGTCATTACGGTGTCGCCCGATGATGACAACGGATTGCAGGCTGTACAGGATTCGCTCAATACAGCCATTAACGATAAATCGATTAAATACTACGTGGTCTTCAAGCCCGAGGCGCATCACTACCCTTCGGACAGCGTCTTCATGGTATCGAATACGGATAACCTACGGACCCAGAAGCGTTTTGAGAACGAGATCAGCCACATGCTATCCTCGCTGCGTCTCGGCGAGTCTGAGATCAACCTGCCGGTCGACTCAGTGCTCGCTCTCACGCGCCAGGTCGATCTGACTATCCGCGATGCAAAGGGCGAGTCCATTCCTTTCCTGGTCAAATACCTCAGCGCCCTGGTGTTCGTGGGAATCATGATGGGTATGATTCTCGGCTACGGACAGCAAGTGATGCGCTCGGTGATTGACGAGAAGAACTCGCGGATTATGGAGGTGCTGGTTTCCTCGGTGTCGCCGTTCCAGTTGATGCTCGGGAAAGTACTTGGATTAGGTGCAGCTACGCTAACCCAGGTGGCTATCTGGGTCGCAATGGGGCTTGGACTGTACGCCCTGCGCGGAACACTGGCCATGGATGAAGCGGTTACCCGGATTGTCTTCAATCCCGCCATCGTCATCTACTTCGTCCTGTACCTCGTGAGTGGGTATATACTGTTCTCAACCATCTTCGCCTTGCTGGGATCTGTCGTTACCAGCGAGAAGGAGGCCCAGAATATCGTGGCACCTATCACGCTTATCTTGGTGCTGCCATTTGTTCTGGCTATGCACGTTATCCAGGAGCCGAACTCGACGCTCTCTGTCGTGCTCTCGTTCTTCCCGCTGCTGACACCAACCCTCATGCAGATGCGCGTTGCCTTTGTGGCACCGACACTGACAGACTATTCAATCTTCTCGGGCATGATCGGGCAGGCTGCGCTGGGCTTCATAGTGGTCTGCGTGACCTCTGTGGTGTTGATATGGTTAACCTCCCGTATCTTCCGAGTGGGGATTCTCATGTATGGTAAACGGGCAACCCTGCCGGAGATCATGAGGTGGCTACGTTATAAATGATAGTATATTGAG
>WJKG01000090.1 GCA_014729205.1 candidate division GN15 bacterium
CTTCTGGAGTTCGTGGGTGGAGTACTCCAGTTTGAGGCCCCAGTCCTGGGTGTGGTAGTCGGCTCGGGGGTTGATCTTCATGAAGTCCCAGTTGAACATCTTCTGGAAACCCAGCATCGCTTCTGCCGTACCTTTGGCGTCGTGCTCCAGATCAAAGAAGTGTCGCCAGAAGCTGGCGGCGAATCTGTCGGGTCTTTCGCCGGCGAGGATCAGCCGGAGTCGTTCGGCCGGGGAATACTTGTCTGCCATTGGGGCTCCTGCCTTTGGGGTGCCGAGGTTGGGTCAATATATATGCCTGTAACGCCCCGGTCAAACATCGGTTCACGGTAAGGTGGGTCAAAGGAAAGTGGGAGGCGTCTATACCGGCGCCGGGTGGATGTGCAATCTTAGCTCAAAACTGCACCGCTGTATACAGGGGAATTCGCCTATGCCGATTTATGTAAATGAGTGCTTGAACCCGTTCACCCCTCGGCACTGCTGGAGTAGTCCATGCCACCCAGAGTTCTCATTATCGACGATGAAGACTCCATGTGCAACTTCATGGAGATTATGCTGACCAAAGAGGGCTACGAGGTGGATACCTCGACCTCACCGCTGGACGGTGTCTCCATGATCAAGGAGCGAGATTACGATGTCGTCGTGGCCGACCTGAATATGCCGGACATGAGCGGGATCGATGTGCTTCGCCAGGTCAAGCAATTCAAGGCCGACCAGGAGATGATCGTGATGACCGCGTTTGCCTCCGTGGATTCGGCGATCGAGGCGATGAAGCTGGGGGCGACCGACTACATTACCAAGCCGTTCAAAGTCGACGAGATTAAGATCATCCTGGAAAAGAGCCTGAGCCGCCGCAACCTGGAGCAGGAGAATCAGGACTTGAAGCGGCGACTGGATGTTGACAGTTCGTTCGACAGCTTCATCGGCGCCTCCGAGCAAGTAGTCAAACTCAAGCAGCTGGCCCGTCAGATAGCCGGCAGTGATTCGACGGCGCTGATTCGAGGAGAGTCCGGTACGGGTAAGGACCTGATCGCCCGGGCCATTCACCAGCATTCACCCCGGAGCAACGGACCATTTGTGACAATCAACTGCGCGGCGCTGCCGGAGAGCCTGCTGGAATCGGAGCTCTTCGGTCACAAGAAGGGGTCGTTCACGGGAGCGATCAGGGACAAAGACGGTCTGTTTAAGGTGGCCGACGGCGGTACGTTCTTCCTTGACGAGGTAGGCAATACATCGATGGCCATCCAGGTAAAGCTGCTTCGTGTGCTTGAGGACCGGAAGATCATCCCGGTGGGAGATACCAAGCCGATCAGTGTCGATGTGCGCCTGATAGCGGCCACCAATTCAGACCTGGAGGCCGATGTCAAGGCGAATCGCTTCCGGGCGGACTTGTTCTATCGACTCAATGTGATTCCCATCCAGATCCCGCCCCTGCGGGAGAGGTCTGAGGATATTCGTCTGCTGGTAAACCACTTTGTCGACAAGTTCGCGGAGAAGACCGGAAGTCCGGTTAAGCAGGTTTCCGAGCAAGCCCTGGAGCTGCTGACCTGCTACCACTGGCCGGGTAATGTGCGTGAGCTGGAGAACACAATTGAGCGGGCGGTACTTCTGAACCGGGGTACGACACTGGAGGTGGCCGACTTCCCGGATCGTCTATCCAAACCTGTCGACACGGGACCTGTGCAGGAGCGGGAGCCGGAGAATCCGACGCTGGAGTCGATTGAGAAGGCGTATATCCACTATATCATGTCCCAGACCGACGGCAAGAAGACACAGGCGGCGAAGATACTCGGGATTGACGCCTCGACCCTGTATCGCAAGCTGGAGCGGTACAACCTGAAGGATACCGGATCGGATATGTCCGGGAAGAAGGGGAAGAAAGGCTAAGTGGTGAATGCCTCAGGGGAAAAGGTCCTTGGGGAGTTGGCCCGCCGAGATGGCGGGTTTTTTTTCATCCTGTTTGGTGTTCGGCGGGAGCGCGATCTGGCATTTTGCAAAATGCAATACTCTCTGGCAATCTGCCTGAAGTCAGTTTTGAGATTCTGTGCTTTTTTATGGGACTTGTCCCACAAACTGGCAGGCTTCGGCGCGAGTGTTGGTAAGATGTTGTGAGACAATGGTTTTATATTGTTCAAAGCTTGCCACTGGCTCAGGCACGAGCTTTGCGATATAGGTGAGCGAACACAAAGAATAAAGGCAAACCAGAACCATAAGCCTTGTTAAGAACTGTAGGAGGAAACACAATGTTCACGAAGTTCCACAACCGTCAGAAGGGTTTCACGCTCATCGAGCTGATGATCGTGGTTGTGATCATCGGTATTCTGGCCGCTCTGGCTATTCCGCGTTTCATGACGGCTACGACCAAGTCGAAGCAGTCTGAGGCCAAGCAGATTCTCAAGCAGATTTACACCATGGAACGTACCTATCGTCAGGCCAACGACACGTATAGTGCTGACCTGGACGAGATTGGTGTCGAGATCATGGCGGGTGCTAAATACGCCTATACGCTTGTCGCGGACGCTAACACCTTTACCGCGACGGCCACGGCCAACCTGGACGATGACGGCACCGATGACGTCTGGACGATTGACCAGACCGGTACGCTGACCTGTACCAGCAACGACGTCACGGGCTAACATCCCGAACTGTTGAGCTGACTCTCGCCGAGTCTCAAGGGCGCCTCTTCGGAGGCGCCCTTCTTCTTTTGGGTGTGCTGGTATACGTAGGGGACGAAATGTTCGATTGGTGACCGCTTCTATCCGTTTGGGAACTGTTCAGAAATGGTATAGCCCGGGGCATGGGCTTTGCAAAGGATATAGTAGGTTGGTCCGATTAATGAGAATAGTGATATTAACGATAGAAGAGGAACCCAAACCATGATACCAAAGCCGGAGAATAACAGGCAAAGGGGCTTCACGCTGATAGAGCTGATGGTTGTAGTGGTGATTATTGGTGTCCTGGCTGCAATGGCGATACCCCGCTGGATGCACGCCACGACACGCACCAAGCAGTCTGAGGCGAAACAGGTCCTCAAGCAGATCTACACCATGGAGCGTATGTACAAACAGGTCTATGACACCTATTCTGCCGATCTGAACTCGATCGGTGTGGAGGTCATGGTCGGAGCAAAATACGCCTATGTCATCAATGCCGACGCCGCTACCTTTGAGGCCACAGCTACGGCGAATCTGGATGATGACGCTGCCCTGGATACCTGGGTAATCGATGAGACGGGAGTCCTTACCAACACGGTAGATGATGCTACGACATAGCAGGTAGAGTGATCACTGATCTTGCGACGGGCGTCTTGAATGAGGCGCCCGTCTTTCTTGTGTGCTCGTCTTTTGAAATGTCAAGAACGACTGTCTTGTCGGCCGATATCAGAGGTAGACATTGTTGTTGATCCTCTAACCGTCGGGAATCTATACTCTAATTCATGACGATACGGCTCCTCTATATTTCAGGCCTTACGGCAATTCTGGTGCTGCTGTCGGGAACCATTGCAGCGGCCCAGGAAAGTGCTCAGTCCGATGAGCAGGATACGGCCCGGGCAGTTACTGTCCAGGCGCCAGAGGTGGCAGATACGGCAGCCAAGAGTGAAATAGAGGCTGTGGCCAAGAGTAAATCTGCGGCCGATTCGGCGCTTTCTGCTGAGCAGTTCGGTCTGATGCACCTGTCAGAGTATCTCGGGCTCCGGCCGGATGATATTGGCTACCGTTCAGATTACACCAAGCCGGACTCGTTCCGTCTGGCCAAGGTAGTAGAGTTGATGCAGCAGCCGCTCGGGATGATTGACTACACCGAACAACTGCGCCAGACTCATGTTGTGGGCCAGCCGGAGATTGCCGCCTCGATCCTGTTTGCCGATATGGCGTGGGCGAATCAGAAGCAACGGGGGACACCATACAAGCCCACGGTCAAGGAACTGGAGCGCCGCTTCAGCCTCTATTTCACCGAAATGACGCTCAATCAACTGCTGACCAAAGCGGTGACCTATCTCGAGGTGATTCTGCCTCGCTCCCGGGAGAAATCCCTGGCGTTACTTACACCCGAACAACGGCGGTTCCTGACCGGAGAATTCCGCGAGTTAGTGACAATCGAGGATGACATGGAACTGCTGCCGGTGGATGTAATCGACTCCCTGGAGAAGGTCGATGAGGCGTATGCTGACAGCTTTGTTACGTTTGGATATCGGTATGACCGGGATCCGATTGTTGCGGCAGGGATCGACTGTCTGCGGGAGATCCTGCTGGAGGTGCAACAGCTACGTCGCGTCCTCGCCAGCGATACGATCGATGCTGAGACAATTGTCGAGGGTGTCGGGCCGTTTGGCGGTGTAGAGGACAAGAGCGCCTATCTGGGGTTCCAGCCGGGATTCAAGGTCGGGGGACCGGGCAACGACTACTACCAGGGCAACTACGATTTCATCCTGGATTTTGGCGGCGACGATGTCTATGACCTCAGTTACGACGTCAACGATCCCCACGGCGTGATCATTATCGATCTGAGCGGCAACGACCGCTACCGCGGCAAGACAGATTTCTGTCTGGGATCGGGCTGCCTGTCGGCCGGCATTCTTCTCGATTTTGGCGGCAATGACACCTATGAGGCAAAGTCTTTCTCGCTGGGTTCGGGCTTTTTCGGATTCGGGATACTCTATGATGCTGCCGGCGATGACCATTACTTTGGCGATACTCATGTCCAGGGCGCCGGGACGTTCGGGTTAGGTCTGGTCATCGACGAGGGCGGCCAGGACAAGTACCACAGCGCCGTTTTCTCGCAGGGCTACGGGTTTGTCGGCGGCTATGGCGCCATATTCGAGCTAAACGGATCCGATGTCTATTACGCTGGCGGAAAGTACCTGGATGTCCTGCGCTATCAGGATCGGTATCTTACCCTGGCCCAGGGCTTCGGCTATGGGATGCGGCCATGGATGTCCGGTGGCGTCGGGGCGATTGTCGACCTGACTGGTAATGACCTGTACTCGTCGGAGATATTCGGTCAGGGATCCTCGTACTGGTGGTCGCTGGGTATCCTGTATGATTCCTCGGGTAACGACAATTATCAGTCCTTCCAGTACGCCCAGGGTGCCGCAGCCCATATGACGCTCGGAACGCTTATCGACGACTCCGGCGATGACAACTACTTCGCCCGAGGTGTCTCCCAGGGGTGCGGGCACGACTATTCCTGCGGCTTGCTCTTGGATCGCAAAGGCAACGACACCTACACCTCGTACGATCTCTCGCAGGCAGCCGGTTCCGCCAATGGTGCCGGGGTCCTGGTGGATACATCGGGGAATGACAGGTACTTCATTCGGCTGCCGCGTAACTCCCAGGGATATGGAAACCCGCGTCGGGAGTTCGGGTCTATCGGCCTGTTCATTGACCTGGGCGGTGATGACCAGTATGACGGCAATGGCCACAACAACTACTACTGGCGCACCAATTCCAAGTGGGGCGGCGGGATGGATATCGAGTTGCATCCGGCAGACACAACCGGGGAGAGTGAGCTATGAGCAAGCGCATGATGGTCTCTGTTGTGGTACTGCTCGTGTGTGGATCGAGTGTGCTGGCGCAGTCGGCGCTTAAGCGA
>WJKG01000091.1 GCA_014729205.1 candidate division GN15 bacterium
CGCCGGTTGCGAGCACGAGAGTACCGTACCCGTGCTGCTCGGTCTGCCCCGAGGAATCGCGCACGGTGATTGTGCGGGCTTCGCGATCGATCTCGATCACCTCGGTGCCGGTGCGCGATTCAAACCGCTTGGTCTTATGAAAAAACTCGCTGTCGCGCACCGTCCGCCAGGCGGTTTGCAGCAGGGCTTCCGGTCCCTCGAGATCACCCGAGGCCAGCCACGGCATACCGCAGGAGGCATACGACAGGTACTCTTCCTTCTGAAAGAGCGTGATCGTAGCTTCCGTCAGGCGTCGCCCGAGCACCGCAGCTGTCTTGGGCCCGCACGCAACGCCACCGACAATGACAATATCTGATGACTTCATTTCATTGGAAGGCCGGTCGACGCAGCATGCTGCCGACCGGCCCGAATCCTTGTGCCTTTATGATGGCATGCCCGTAAGCATACCGAGAAACGTATCCTTCGTTACTTGTATCCTTCCGTCTTCAACTGCCGCCGCACCGACAGGGTCATCCGATAGAAGACCGTGATCAGCAGCAAGCCGAGGGCGTATATTCCCAGCGAGATCATCAACTCGGGAAGTGTCGGTACATAGTCGACCACGTCACCCAGAACCGTCGGGATGAACCCGGCCACGACCATCGCCAACCCCTTGTCGATCCAGAGCGAGACAACGACTGCGATACACGCAAAGGTAAGTATCGACTCGTTGCGCCGCGTCTTGGGATTGATCAGCAGCACCAGCGAGACGACCGCCAGCGTCACCGACATCCACATCCACGCCACGTAGGTGTCATGTCCCTCCAATCCCACGAAGAGATAGCGGAAGTGTGCGGTGTGTTCGGGCATGTCGGAATAGACGGCGGTGAAGATCTCCATCAGGACAAAGAAGACATTGACCGCCATGGCATAGGTTGCGATCATTGCCAGCTTCTGCACTGGTTTCTTGCCGGCATCGAAGTT
Source organism: candidate division GN15 bacterium (assembly GCA_014729205.1). Classification (GTDB taxonomy): domain Bacteria; phylum Zixibacteria; class MSB-5A5; order GN15; family FEB-12; genus WJKG01. Next base: position 964 of record WJKG01000091.1, read on the forward strand.
GGTCACTTTGCGCAGGATCAGCACCAGCAGGATCAACAGCGCCGGACCGGTCGCGAAGGCCGAGGCCAGAAAGCGCGGGGCCAGGATCGCAGTGAGCCAGAACGGCCGCGCCGCCAGACCGGAGTACAGAAACGCCGTGACGGTGTGGATCGAAAAGGCCCACGGGATCGACAGGATGATCACCGGCTTGATCCACTTCGGCGGGGCAATCCCCTTGCGCTCGGAATCCAGTGTCACCACCGAGATGATCACGTTGAGCACGAGATACCCCGACAACACCACCGTATCCCAGAACATGAGTGAATTCGGCGATGGGTGCAAGAAGACGTTCAGGATGCGGAAGGGCTGTCCCATGTCGACGAAGATGAAGGTCATGCACATGACGACCGAGGCGATGGCAATGAACTCGCCCAGAATCGTGATCTTGCCGAACTCCTTGTGATCGTGCAGGTAGTACGGCAACACGACCATCACCGCCGATGCGGCCACGCCGACCATAAAGGTGAACTGGGCGATATAGAAACCCCAGGTGACATCGCGGCTGAGCCCGGTCACCCCCAGGCCGATCTCCCACTGCCACCGGATATAGATATACGCTGCTACTGCAATGGTCGCCAGCAGAAGCGTTACCCAAGCCCAGTATTGTTTGCTACCGGATAATGCTTTTTCAATCATGGCGACCTCACACTATGTAGTATATCTCGGGTTTCGTGCCCAGTTCGGGACGACGGCGGATCGTGAAGTGCTCGCGCAGCAGCGCCCGCACCTCCGAGTCGGGATCTTCCAGATCGCCAAACGCCATCGCCTTCTCCGGACAGGCCTCGACACAGGCTGGGAGCAATCCTCTGGCCAGGCGCTCCTCGCAAAACGTGCATTTCTCCACCACGCCGCGTGCCCGTGTGGGGAACTTCTCGTTGATCTCGTCGATATGCGGTCGCGGGTCACGCCAGTTGAACGACCGCGATCCGTACGGACAAGCCACCACGCAGTAGCGACAACCGATACACCGGTGCCAGTCCATCATCACGAGACCATCGCTCTCCCGTTTCCAGGTCGCCTCGGTCGGACACACCCGAGTGCAGGGCGGATTGTCGCAGTGATTACACAGCAGCGGCACGTTGGTGTGCTTGATCTCTTCGCTGACGTGATCATGCTTGTGATCGTGAAAGGCGTGCTCGAAATGCTCTTTCCAGATCCACTTGATTTCATCTTTCGGGTTGCCGAAATCCGGCACGTTGTGGACCTTGTGGCAGGCGTTGATACAGGCGGTACAACCATCGGCATGGCGACACTTCGACAGGTCAACCACCATCGCCCACCGTTTCGCGGTGAGCGGATTCTCCAGCGAACCCTCCGGCTTCGGCGTCACCGCCGTGCTGTCGGACTGCCCGAGAGCCGTCATGCCGTTACCACCGGCCAGGGCCAGTGCGGTCAGGCCGGAGACCTTGATGAACTTACGACGATCAAGTCCCATGGGGCACCTCCCCGGCGGTCGTCGCCTCAGGGATGATATGACAATCCCAGCAGTACGGCTCGACCGCCATGAAGGTGTGACACTCGTCACAGAACTTCGCCTTGTCGGCATGGCAATCGAGACAGGTATTGCTCAGGCTCATTTCATGTTTGTTGCCG
>WJKG01000092.1 GCA_014729205.1 candidate division GN15 bacterium
GCCGCAGAGACATCGACACTACCCCTAAACCAATGCCGATCATGATCGCACGTTGACCCGCTAAATTGGGGAAGTTCATGATCCATACGGCCAGGTTCGGTACCTGGAAGAGATTGAACGACTCGGGGATGAACCCGGTCAGCGCCATGCCGAATGGCGTACGTCCCAGCAGGATGATAAACGCGGCAACCAACAGAATGGTCGCTTCACGGTTCTTGGCGCGGAACGCGCGGTACGACGCCGACGCCACAAAGAACGCCAGCAGCGAGTACATGGTGGCACCCAATGGGAGTACCACAGCATCGAATATATTCTGGAAGTAGGATCCCTCGGCGGTCGGAGAGGCCGCAATACCGCCCGGGTTACCAATCTTGAACAAGCCCACGATCAGCATCACCGCAAAACCAGCCAGGGTAACGATCGAGTACGGCCAGTCTCCCTTGCGACGAGCCAGCTTGGTGGCGTGGACACGGACCAGATTGCCGCCGCCCAGGAAGAACGCGAATACGGCGATAATATCGAAGAATACCGTGAAGTCCTCGCCCAGCCCCTCGGCGGGGGGCAGGAAGACAGAGATGATCAGCAGCGTTCCGACAAAGAACGTTATGGCAAGCGGTACTTCGCGTCTCATAACCTTACACCACCAACTACTGCGTTGAGAATACGTACGTCAACGCGTCGAAAATCTCCTGCATAAAGGCCACATCGAAAGCCTGGCCAAGAGTGACCGCAACCACACCAATGATAATCACCACCATCGCCACGAACTTGCCGACATCCTGTCCCTTGAGCGATCCCAGTTGCTTCGGCTCACCAGACAAATACGCCGAGGCTGCAAACAGCTCCTCACCGATAAGCGTGAAATCACACGCGGCGATGAAGAAAGGCAACTGGGCGGGGCGGGCAGTACCGGCAATCTGAATGGCGTTGATCGAGTTACCTGTTTCCGCCAGGATCAGCGATTCAGCGAAGAACGCCCCCAGCAAGAACACTGTCGCCGGCTTTTCACGCACCATGATACCGTCGACCGCGGCCACATAGCCGAACTGCTCGTCGGTTACATACTGCACCATGTCGTCATTGTAGGCGTCGGGGCGACCGGCAGTCTGGTAAGAAGCCTTGATGGTCTCGCGGGCCGCTGTCATCACCAGCGAACGCGAGACCGGCATACGCACATGAATATCATAATCTGCAACCGTTCGCGACACATGACCAAGAATGGTAATAGCGGCCAGTGTCTGCACATCGTCCATATCCAGAATACCCGGGATGTACAGAATCGGCCGCCCCATCTCAGTGGCACGACCAATGGCCTCATCGACCGCCTCTAATCCGGCGATCTTACGAATGAACAGATCCTCGCCCTTCTTGGCGGCACTGATGAAGTAGAATACCGAAATCGAAATAAGCAACGCGATCACGAACAACCACGCCCGGTCGACATGCAACCACTCGCGCTGCGGGCTCACCGGCTCGGTAGCCACCGAGCGGGCGGAATCATTGCGCGAATAGGCCATGACGTAATACGAATACAGCGTATCACGGTACAGTGACTCATCCAAATAGAAGTTGCTGCCCGGCAACAACTCCTGCAGAGGCTCAAATTCTCTCTCGTTAATACTGCGGAAGACGGTGTAGCCAACCACCTTACCTCCCGGGACCCGATCGTTTACCGAGGGTACCCAGGTCAATTCGAGCGCGTCGGCATCATCGTACTTGTGATCGGTGACAACTACCGAGGTAGGAGGTTCAATCTGGACCTTAGCTGTATCAACTGCGGCTGTGTCAGCCGGTGTCTCCGACTGTGCGTGAATGGCACTCGATGTAACAAGGAACAGGCAAAATAGAAAGAGGTGGAATAGCAGGATATGTCTCGAATGCCGGCGCCGCACTATTTTATCAACCCTAGCCAGGTACCAAACAGGAAGTCTACACGGCCGATCAGTAGCGACATACGGCTCATGACCGTGTACCCGAATGAAGCACCAAACGTGATCATAAGGAAGAAGATACCCACCTTGGCCGTTGCGCCAAAGACACCGCGGTGCTCCTTGGAGAAGAAAAAGTACACCAGGCCGGTGAAGGTGCCGATGAGAATCACCAGGTTGCCAACCACATCATAGGTGGAGAAGGCCTGGAACATCACCTCTCCCGTTGCGGGGTCGGTTTGCCACATGCCGAACAGCGGCATAATGGTTCCTTGGACCTGTCGCATCATGTTTGATGAGAAGTAGTTGATCAAGTACAGTCCGGCCGTACTGCCCACAATGAAGGCCAGCGGCCAGCGTGAAATCCACCCAAACTTCGGGACCAGGCGAGCCAGCATCAGAATACCGAGCAGAGCACCAATCCAGAGCATCCAGTCCGGATCCTTGGTGATTACATTCCCGGCGGCGTCGTACTCCTCCGGCGGGAACACGCCGGTCCAGAACTTGCCATGGACGTTATCCCAGAACAGAACCACAAACCAGTAGCCTGCGGAAATGCCCACGAAGATTGACTCACTCAACTTGTACCAGGGGTTATCCTTGTACAGGAAGGAGACAATACCCAGTGTCAGAAATGCTGCTACCCAAACTGCAATATGTTCCATAACCGTCTACTTCCCCTGTCCCAGCGGTTGTTTCTTTCGCCCACTGGTTAGAAAGGCGGCATTACCAATAATGACGAACGCAATCACCACCATGTGAGCAAACGACTGCGACAGCATGTACTTCGTTCCCTTGCCAGGCAATCCGGTCAACAACTCAAACTCAGCGGCACCGTTCATTCCGCCCAGCAGTCCCTCGAGCTGCCCGGCGTTCACATAGGCATACATCATCGGTGCCTGTACCGCCGTGTTACCGGCGCCCATCCACAGACCATAACGGTCCACGGCTACCTGCACCCACTCCTGAGTACCGGGGTATCCGGCCGAGAGATTGAAAGCGTAGTCAATGTTGGAGAAGTTCTTGACATTACGCACCAATGGCAGATCCCTGTAGGCCGAACCGGTGTAATCACGAGGGAACATCGACTCAATATTCGCGCCCATGCGCTGAATGACGAACTCGTTACCCGCCTGGAAGCCAAGGTTGACATAGTCAACGCCGTACTCGAGATTCTTCTGCTGTACTCGCGGATCGGCCAGAGCTGCCTGCAGTGCCAAATCTGCCTGTTGTGGTCCCTGGGGCCATAACCCCATGATGATAACCTTCAAATCGTTGAGCAGACAGTACCGAAGGAACGACTCTGCCATTGGTTGCAGCTCCGGAGCCGACGGTGGATCGTAGTCAAACGACACCAGCACCTTCGAGCCCGGCGGCAATGATTCCAGCGCGTCGTAGAGCTGCTGAACCTCGGGTGAAATCTTGATCTCCTGCGTGATCGACATGAAGAATGGCAGCACCACCGCCAGTGCCACGAACAGGAACACGATCCGTCTATCCAGCAGCTGACCCCTGAGGGTGCGAACCAGCATCCATACTAACGCCAGGAAAATCAGGATGATTACAACGATCGAAACGGCGGGTGAAAACGCCAACGCCCCGATCCAGCCACCCACTTTACCCAGGTAGACGATAATCGACAGGATAAGAATGAGGCCAACAACCAGTATCTCTTTGGCTCGTTCGCTCATACCTACTCACCCCCCAGGTGCGAACGCTCGATACCGAGAATAATCCGCAGCGATGTTGACACCAGACCCAGTGCGATTCCGATCATGATTGCCCGCTGTCCGGCTGCCTGTGGATAATTCATTACCCAGCTGGCCAGATCGGACAGTCGCCAACCAACAGGCATGAACCCGGTCAATATGTCACCCACCGGCACACGACCCAGCATCACGAAGAAGGCCGCAATCAGCAGCAGCGAAGCCTCAAGGTTGCGGGCTCGGAAAGCACGATACGATGCCGAGGCCACGAAGAATGCCAGGATGGCAAACATGGTCGATGACAGCGGCGTGTATGCCCATTCGTAAAGCCACGAAAAGAACGTGCCGGCCTCGCGGTAGCCCTGACCGCCAGCAAATCCAGGAATGACAATCAACAGGAAGGAGAATATAATAACGAGCGCGTAGCCCCAGTCCTCCTTGCGTCCGACCACCTTCTGGGCCGAAATCTTCATCAGGTTCAAGGCACCGAGCCAGATGGCAAAAGCGGCGACAATCGAGAACCAGTCCGAGAACCAGGCATTCATCTTGGAGAACGGCCAGTGCGGTATGAAGTACTGCAGAACAAAGACCGCTCCAACAATGCCTGTTATCAATAGTGGTATTTCTCGACGCATATCCTGCTACAATTCTAATCGATCACCCGGAACACCTGCGAGAGCTCCCAGATGCCCAGCGATTCCAATATTACTCCAACAATTATCGATATCAGCACTACCGCCTTGCCAATATCCTGCCCCTTCAGCGAGCCGAGCAGTTTCGGCTCCTTGGACAGATAGGCGGAGGCTGCGAACAGTTCCTCACCAATCAGCGTGTAGTCACACGCGGCAACGAAGAACGGCAACTGCGAGGGCATCGCCGTTCCCGCAATCTGAATAGCCCCAATAGAGTTGCCCGTCTCAGCCAGAATCAGCGATTCCGCATAGAACGCGCCCATGAAGAAGATCGTGGCGGGCTTCTCGCGAACCACCATTCCATCAATACCGGCAGCATAACCGAACTGGTCATCGGTCAGGTAGTGCACTTGATCCTCATGGAAGGAATCCGGTCGACCGACCTTGGAATACGCTTCCTTGACAATCTCTTTGGCCGTGACCATCACCAGCGAACGAGACACCGGCACTTCCAGCCAGGTATCATACGTCGCAGCCAGTTCAGCCACGCGACCAAGGATAGTCACACCGGCAATGGTCTGTACATTATTCATATCCTGCGTGCCGGGAATATAGAAGATGCTCTTACCCATCTCAGTGGCGCGACCGACTGCTTCATCAACCGCCTCCAGACCGGCGATCTTGCGAATGAAGAGCTCCTTGCCTCTCTGAGCTTGGTTGATATAGTACAAGATAAAGGCACACAGCAGGATAACACCAACAAATACGTTCAGGCGGCGCCAGTCAAACCACTGTGCTGTAGACTTCACTGGACCGGCAACTTCAGACTCCGAGGTCGCCTGCCACAAGAGCACACCATCCTCGATCTGCCGGTTGACCGCGACCACCCTGTAGAAGAACTCCTGCCCGGTTGTGGCGTTGCCATCACGAACTTCGTTCGCCTGACCGGTGACATCTCCAATCTCCGTCCACTCACCCGGTTGGCCGTTAGCGGCCGGAGCCCGCATGATAACATACCGATCTACCTTCCCCCCATCGTAATCATCAACCGATAACTCCCAACCAACGTCAACAGAACCGCCATCATCGTTGGGGGTGTCTTCAACTGTAATATTAGTGGGGGCTGCCGGATAGGCGTCATCGGGGATGGAGTCTTCGGGAATATCGGCAATCGAATCGATCACCGGCACCGCCGGGACCTCCTCGAGATCAACCGACTCTTGGGCCAGCGACGTTTCAACAGCTACCAGCGCGACAATCGCAAACGCGATAGTGAGGATTACGGCCCAGGGATGCGAAGCTTTGCGGCGGTCGAATTTCAAACTGCAGCGTCCTCGGTAACTCTGTTTCGTTGTCTACCAGCTCGCAGGCCGGAAGACGCGGCGGCAGCATATACAAAAAAGAGACTCGCACACCCGCTTGATTGTGCAAAGCAAGTTACACGAGACTACTGATTCTCAGCTACTTTGCGTCCTGATAGCCTGCTCAAAACAACGGGGTTCAATTA
>WJKG01000093.1 GCA_014729205.1 candidate division GN15 bacterium
ACCTGAAATGGCTTCATTCTGACCGTCGCCCCAATATCTCTCCGGATATCACGGCCCAGTTCGTCGTACCTCCGTTGAAGCAAAAGAAGCAGGTGGCCTATATAGTGGTCGATTGCCTGCGACTCGACCAGTGGATGCTGGTAGAACCGCTGGTAGCAGAGTTCTTCGATATTGAACGCCACTACTATTTCTCGATTCTGCCCACGGCCACACCGTTTGCCCGCAACGCCCTGTTTGCCGGGCTGTTTCCGGATGAGATCCACAAGAACTACCCGGACAACTATAACAACAACGACGAGGGATCCCTGAACCAGCACGAAGAGAAGTTCCTGCTGGACAATCTCTCACGCCATGGTTTGCGAATGGGCAAGCAGTCGCGCTTCTCGAAAATCTACAACAACACCGAAGGTGAAGAACTGGCTAAGCGCGTGAGTGAATATTACGACAGCCAGTTAGTCACATTCGTGTTCAACTTCCTGGATATTCTTGCTCATGGTCGCTCCAACAATGTCATTCTCAAGGAGATTGCCGGTACCGAAGCGGCCTTTCGCTCGCTGATGAGGAGTTGGTTTCTGCATTCGCCGCTGTTTACTATTCTGAAAGCGTTTTCGGAACGGGGATTTACGGTTGTGTTAACGTCGGATCACGGATCGGTGCTCTGCAAACGAGGAACCATGGCCCACGGACGGAAGTCAACCTCGACGAATCTCCGCTATAAGTACGGTGACAACCTGAATTCCGACAAGAACGAGTCGATTCTGATCAAGAAACCGGAGAAGTGGCGACTCCCGATGCTGACCATCAGCACAACTTTTATCATTGCCAAGGAAGACTTCTATTTCGTGTATCCCAACAACTACAACGAGATGGTGCGCCGGTTCCAGAACTCATTCCAGCATGGCGGCATTTCACTGGAGGAGATGGTGGTGCCGGTGGCGGTGATGAATCCGCGCTAGACGTTATGCGTTCACTGGAAATCATTTCACATTCGGAAGCCCAAACCGTGGCCCTGGCCACGAGACTGTCGGATGCCTTCATGCCCGGTGACGTGGTCGTGCTTAACGGGGAATTGGGCTGTGGCAAGACCACGTTTGTCCGCGCCCTGGCGGTCGCGCGCGGAGTCGACGAGAAGCTCGTCAACTCGCCGTCGTACACGTTCGTAAACGAGTACAAGGCGACTCCCCCCATTTACCATTTTGATCTGTATCGCCTGCAGGAACCCGAGGAACTTCATGAGATCGGCTGGGATGAGTATCTGAAACGCGACGGTCTGGTCGTGGTGGAATGGGGTGAGCGCGCCCGCGGTCTTTTGCCAGCAACTTTCTATCTCTTGCAATTCGACATCCTGGGCGATACCGAACGCAAAATCGAACTCTCACGGGTAACCGAGTAATGTCGAACGACACCATGAATATACTAGCCATAGACACCGCCACCAGCTACCTGCAACTGGCAATGGCGTATGGTGGTGATCGCATGGTGAATTCATCAAATGATGTCGGCCGTCTCCAGGGGCAGGTGATTCTCAAGAAGATTGAGGAGTTGTTTGAGTCGACCGAGCTGAGGCCGGCCGATCTTGATGTTATTGTCGTGTGCATTGGCCCAGGCTCTTTCACCGGTTTGCGAGTTGGCATCGCCGCGGCTAAAAGCATCGCCGAGGTTGTTGACGCACACGTGGTCGGTGTGACCATGTTTGACATGATAGCGGAACGGCTACCTGATCGAGAAGAAGTAGTCTGGGCAATGGTGCCCTCTCGTCGGGATGAGGTCTATCTGGCACGGATCAAGTCGGGACAGGTAGAGGGCGACAGTATTGACGTCTATGCGGACCAAAAAGTGGCTGACACGGTGGCGAATGATTTAATGTATGCTATTAGTATTGATGTACCGGGCCGCTTCCCGGGAATCAAGACAGAAGCCGATGGTGGCCTGATTCATCCCACGGCGGCAGACCTGTTGCGAGTTGGAACTCGCCGCGCTCTGGCGGGACAATTCGATGACCTGGTTTTGCTGGAGCCGCTATACTTACAGAAAGCCATTGCGGAGATTCGCTTTGATGAGCGACAACGACGTTCTGCCGACTGAGGTGACGTATCGCCCCATGACCGAGAGTGATCTTGATCAGGTCGTCGGTCTGGAGGGGGAGATATTCACCGACGCTTGGCCTCGTTCGGCTTTTCAGGATGTTATGCGGGAGTCAGGCTGGTCGATTTGGGTAGCCTGCTCACTAACTACAGTGATAGCATACGCTTGCTGGCTGATTGTAGCTGATGAGTGCCATCTGGCCAATATAGCAGTCGCCGAACAATGGCGGAGAAAATCGGTTGCCAAACGATTTCTCGAACGTATTTTATCCGAGGCGCAGGCGGCATCTTGCCGCTATATTCTTTTGGAGGTCAGGACATCGAACGACCCCGCGGTTGCTTTTTACCGGAAACATGGATTCGACGTGTGGTATGAGCGGCCCAATTATTACCAGCGACCGCCGGAAGATGCGCTGGTGATGGTGCGTCGATTGGATGGAGCTGTGGATAGTGAGTGACGTATGGAGTGGTTTCGGAAACCTAAATCGGGCATAAGCTCACAAGAGAAGAAGAATATCCCTGAAGGCCTCTGGACAAAGTGTCCTACCTGCGGGGAAATCGTCTACAGCAAGAAGATGGAGCAGTTGCTGTGGGTGTGCCCATCCTGCAGTTATCATTTCCGTATCCCCAGCCGTAAATATATCGGCCTGATTCTTGATGGCGGGCATTTAGAGGAGTTTGACACTGACATACGCTCAGTCGATCCTCTGAAGTTTAAGGACTCGAAGAAATACCCGGACCGGCTCAAGGCGGCCAATTTGAAAGCGGGGGGCACTGAAGGATTGATCACCGGATTGGGGACGATCAACGAGACACCGGTGTCATTTTCGATTATGGATTTCTCGTTTATCGGTGGATCAATGGGTTCGGTGGTCGGCGAAAAAGTAGCCCGCTCGATTGAACGAGCTATTGATCGTGAAATTCCGTTAATCATCGTATCCTGTTCGGGCGGTGCTCGCATGCAGGAGGGCATCCTGTCCCTGATGCAAATGGCCAAAACGTCCGGCTTGCTGGCCGTGCTCTCAGAGAAGAAGATCCCGTACATCTCCGTGTTAACCCATCCGACGACCGCCGGGGTGATGGCGTCTTATGCTTCA
>WJKG01000094.1 GCA_014729205.1 candidate division GN15 bacterium
GGGCAGATCCTTACCCGGAATCTGGCGGCTACGCCAGCCTGTGACCTGACCCCGCAATTGTATGCCCGAAAGGCACAGGAGCTGGCCTCGCAGAGTGGTATTCGCTGTCGGGTGCTCGACAAGAAGGGTGTTCAGCGCGAGAAGATGTCGGCGCTGATGGCAGTGGCGCAGGGATCTGCCGAGCCGCCGCGGTTTATTATCCTCGAGTATTACAACGGGCCCAAGAACCGCAAACCGATTGTGCTGGTGGGCAAAGGGGTGACATTTGATTCGGGCGGGCTGTCGTTGAAGCAGGCGGCCATGATGCCGGAGATGAAGGGTGACATGGCTGGTTCGGCGGCGGTGCTGGCGACGCTGGTGACGGTGGCGCGGCTGAACCTGAAAGTGAACCTGGTGGGGTTGATACCGGCGGCGGAGAATATGCCTTCGGGTACAGCATATCGTCCTGGAGATGTTATCGGCTCGCGCCGCGGCAAAACGATCGAGATTCTCAACACCGATGCCGAGGGGCGGTTGCTGTTGGCCGATGCGCTGGCGTACGCGGACGTGTACGAGCCGGAGGCGGTAATCGATATTGCTACCCTGACCGGGGCCGCCTTGTACATACTGGGCTACGCTGGAGCTCCGGTGCTGGGCAATAATGACAAGCTGATGACACTGTGTCGGCAGGCTGCTGATAATACTGCCGAAAAGGTCTGGCAGCTCCCGCTATGGGATGAGTACCGGGAACAGATGAAGTCCTCGATTGCTGACCTGCGCAACTCGGGCGGCAAGGCAGCCGGCACGGCGGCAGCGGCGGCGTTTCTGGAGAACTTCATAGGGGACTGGCCGTGGATACATATTGACATCGCGTATGTCGATGTTGAGCCGAACGGGGCGCCGTATGTGCCCAAGGGGACGACGGGGTTCGGGTGTCGTCTGATGGTGGATATGATCGCCAACTGGAAGAAGCCGTAATGGTATAGTCGTCGGGCTTCTTAAGCTCGAGATAGAATCAAGAAGGCCGCCCGATCCGATTGATCGAGCGGCCTTTGAGTGTATTGCTTTTTTGGAGTCAGACTCAGTCCATCATGTCTTTGGTACTTGACCAGGCGGGATAACGGTCGTTACCCGGGCCGGAGAGACGGCGAGCCCCGCCACCGGCAATGTTGGCGATCCAGATGGAGCCGTCGGTGGTGGAGAACGTGAGCCATTTCGAGTCCGGTGAGAACGACGGGGCGACGGTGTTCAGATAAGCGCCCATCGGCGGCGAGAAGACGAGGTAGCGCTTCTCGGAGTCAGAAGCCCTAATGTAAACGCCCTGGTTATTCATGTCATTAGAGACACAGGCAAGCCACTTCCCATCGGGGGACCAGGCCGGAGCCACGAAGTTATGGTTGGCCATGGCTTCGTCCTTCAGGGAGTCCAGGGGGGCTTTTAGATCGCCTTCCTCGAGTACGACGATTCCCTGCGGGCGGTTCTGGAAGAACAGGACCGCCGCGATGGTGCCATCGGCATTCCAGGTTGGCGAGACCAGGAAAGTCTCGTCATCGCCCTGCCAGTTCTCGCGGAGGACCTTCGGATAGCTGCCGTCGGGGGCCATCGTACAGATCTGGTAGTTAGGCTGAACGGCGTTGACGTCGTTGGCATACATATCCTTCCAGAAGATCACCCGGCTGCCATCGGGATGGTATTCCGGATCTCGGCTGCCCATGTCAGTGGTGACACGGAACCAGAAGAGGCGGTTGTTGGCATAGAGACTGTCCATCGAGCCAACAAACAGGTCGTAGACTTTGTGGCGTCCGCCGAGCAGATCGGGTCCTTTGACATCGACCATGCCGGAGCGCGTGAACATGACGTGCTGATCATCGGGGCTCCAGCACAGGCGTCCATCGGCGTTGGTCGCCTGGACCATTTCCTGCTGTACGGATCCATCGGCATTCATGACCCAAACGTCACCTTCGCGGATAAACGCTATCTTACCGACCGGATCACCGATTTCGCCGGCTTGCTCGGCCGGGAGTTTGTCCTGGGCCAGAATGGCCGAGGAGGTCAGGGCCATCAGCCCTACTAGTAACAGGCAGAGAGTCTTTGGTGATTTCAAATCAGTGTCTCCCGTATATGATTCAATCCAGATACTGCCTTATGGAATAACGGTCGTAGCCGTTGTCTGTCAACTGGTTAATAGCACATTCGGCATACTATAGGCATCGGCGTTCTGGCGACGTTATTGAGTTATACCCAATCGTAGTCGGCTGGTTCAGCCCTTCAGAAACATGATATCTCCACATGAAAGCGGGCGAGACCAGTGATCTCGCCCGCCTGTAATGCAGTTTTGTCGGCTCATGGTTGTGACTGAGTCGTTCTACTTCTCAGTTTTGTCCATGGAGTAGTCGATTTTGGCCAACTGCGAGTAGAGATTCCAGCGGAAATCGCAATCGCGCTGACCGAGTTCAATCAACTGTTTGGCCCGCTCCGGGTTCTGGGCTTTCAGGGTCCGGTAGCGGTTTTCACTGTATGCATACTCCTCGAACGGCAGGGTTGGGGCCTTGCTGTCGAGCTGCAGCGGATTCTTGCCCTCGGCTATGAGATCGGGATTGTACCGGTAGAGCAGCCAGTGGCCGGAGTCGACGGCTTTGACCGCCTGGTCCATGCCGATAGTCATGTCGATGCCATGGGCAATACACTGACTGTAGGCGAGGATCAGAGACGGGCCCTTATAGCGTTCAGCCTCGACCAGTGCTTTGGTGGTCTGGTTGTGACTCTTACCGAGAGCTATCTGGGCGACATAGACGTTGCCGTAGGACATCATCATCATGCCCAGGTCTTTCTTCATCATCGGCTTGCCCGCGGCCGCAAACTTAGCTGTCGAGCCGCGCGGCGTGGCTTTTGACATCTGGCCGCCGGTGTTGGAGTAGACCTCGGTGTCGAGTACCAAGAGGTTGACATCGCGGCCTGAGGCCAAGACGTGATCCAGGCCGCCGAAACCGATATCGTAGGCCCAGCCATCACCACCGATGATCCAGACCGACTTGCGGACCAGGTAATCGCTGACAGACTTGAGCGCTGCCACCTTGGCATCGCCATTGAGCGTGTCCAGTTTAGCCTTGAGCTGCTTTACCAGTTCGCGCTGTTTCTCCACACCTTCCTGGGTGCCTTGATCAGTCGCGATGAGCTGGTTGAACATATCGGGATCGATTTCCTGGACCAGCTCGTAGGCGTAAGCGGTGAGCTTGTCGACGGTCAGGCGCATCCCCATGCCGAACTCGGCGTTGTCTTCGAACAGAGAGTTCGACCAGGCCGGACCGCGGCCGTCGCTGCGCTGGCAGTAGGGCGTGGTGGGCAGGTTGCCGCCGTAAATGGAGCTGCAGCCGGTGGCGTTGGCGCACAGGGCGCGGTCGCCGAAGAGCTGGGTCATGAGCTTCACGTACGGTGTTTCGCCACAGCCGGCACAGGCTCCGGAGAACTCAAACAGCGGCTTGATGAATTGAGAGCCCTTGGTCGTTTCGATATTGAAGCCGTACTTGGCCGGATCGGGATCCGGGATGTCTTCAATGAAGAAGCGCCAGTTTTCGGCTTCCTGTTCGCGAAGCGGGGCCTGACGAGCCATGTTGATGGCCTTGCGGTCGGTCTTGTTGCCTTCATCGTCTTTGGCGACAGCAGGACAGGCGCGCACGCAGACCTCGCATCCCGTGCAGTCTTCGGGGGCTACCTGGAGTGCGTAGTAGAGTCCCTTGAACTGCTTGGTCATGGCATCGGTGTACTTGAAGGTCTCGGGGGCGTTCTTGACAACGTCCTTTTCGAAGACCTTGGGCCTGATGGTGCCGTGCGGACAAACAATCGAGCAGATGTTGCACTGGATACAGATGTCCGGCTCCCAGACAGGGATATCGACCGCGATATTGCGCTTTTCGTACTGAGTCGTTCCAGTGGGATAGGTGCCATCGTTCGGGAAAGCAGACACCGGGAGTTTCTCGCCGCGGCCGGCGATTATCTCAGCCGTGACTTTCTGGACAAACTCCGGGGCGTGAGCCGGAACGGTGGCGGGCATCGTGATATCGCTGGTCACCTTCTGCGGGTAGTCAACCTTGCGCAGGTTCGGCTTGGCAGCATCGACTGCGGCGTAGTTCATGTTGACGACCTTTTCACCCTTGGCGCCGTAGGTCTTCTTGATCATGTCCTTGATGACCTTGATGGCCTTTTCTTCGGGCAGGATCCTGGATATCAGGAAGAACGCGGTCTGCATGATCATGTTGATGCGGGCGCCAAGACCGAGATCTTTGGCGACGTCGATGGCATCGATTACCCAGAATTCGGCCTTCTTGTCGATGATCTGCTGCTGGACCTCGCGAGGCATGTGATCCCAGACCGTCTCCGCATCGTAAGGGGAGTTCAGCAGGAAGGTGCCGCCCTCGACAAGTCCGGAGAGCATGTCATACTTCTCCAGGAAGGAGAAGTTGTGACAGGCCACGAACTGGGCAGAGGAGATCAGGTACGGCTTGCGGATGAGCTCATCGCCGAACCGGACGTGAGAGACTGTAATTGCTCCGGACTTCTTCGAGTCATACACGAAGTAGCCCTGGGCGTAGTTGTCGGTATTCTCACCGATGATCTTGATGGAGTTCTTATTGGCACCCACGGTACCATCGGCGCCCAACCCGTAGAACAGGCCGCGGAAGTTGTGTCCTTCGAGATTGAAGGAGTAGTCAACATCGAGCGACAGCTTTGTGATGTCGTCCGTGATACCAACCGTAAAGTGGTTCTTGGGCTTGCTTGCTTTGAGATTATCGAAGATGGCTTTGACCATCGGCGGGCTGAACTCGGCGGAACCGAGGCCATAGCGTCCACCGACCACAAGCGGGCGCTCCTTGAAGGGAGCGAAGCCGTTATCCAGGGCCTCATTGACGGCGGACTGGACATCGGTGTACATCGGCTCGCCGATGGCGCCTGCTTCCTTGGTGCGGTCCATGACAGCGATGCGCTTAACGGTGGCCGGGAGAGCCTTCATCAGGTGCTCGGTGGAGAACGGACGATAGAGCCGGACTTTGATCAGGCCAATCTTCTCGCCTTTGGCCGCTAGGTGTTCGACTGTCTCGTGAACGACTTCGGCGCCCGTGCCCATGATGACGATGACGTCTTCAGCTTCGGGATGGCCGACGTAGTCGAACAGATGGTAGTGGCGACCGACTATTTTGGCGAAACGGTCCATGGCCTCCTGCACCTTCTGGGGTGCTTCAAGGTAGTACTTGTTCACTGTCTCGCGGTGCTGGAAGAAGACATCCGGGTTCTGCGAGGTTCCCTTGATGGTGGGCCGATCGGGGGAGAGGGCGCGTTCGCGCTGAGCGCTGACTAGTTCGTGTGGGATCATGTCGCGCATGTCGTCGAATGTCAGCTCCTCGATTTTCTGGACTTCGTGCGAGGTGCGGAAACCGTCGAAGAAATGAACGAACGGTACCCGGCTGGCCAGGGCAGCGGCCTGGCTGATGAGGGCCATATCCATGACCTCCTGAACGGAGTTGGAGGCAATCAGCCCGAAGCCGGTAGAACGTGTCGCCATGACATCGCTATGGTCACCAAAGATAGACAGGGCGTGAGTGGCGACCGCACGTGCGGAGACGTGGAAGACGGTCGGTGTCAATTCGCCCGCGATCTTGAACATATTCGGAATCATCAACAGAAGTCCCTGGGAGGCGGTAAAGGTGGTGACCAGAGCGCCACTGGTAAGGGCACCGTGGACCGCGCCTGAGGCGCCACCCTCGGACTGCATTTCGACAACATCCGGGATTGTCCCCCACACATTTCGTTCGCCGCGCGCCGATTTCTCATCGGCCTCCTCGCCCATGTTGGACGAAGGCGTAATGGGGTAAATGGCGATCACTTCGTTGGTGGCATGGGCGACATAGGCGGCCGCCGTGTTACCATCGATAGTGACCAGACGTCGCTTCCCCTCGCCTGCGGCTGTTTGCGTCTGGGTCTTCCCCTGAACAGTTTCCTGTGGCATATACACTATCTCCTGAGAGTTAAACTAAAGACCTCTACTTGTCCTCTTTGTCGACAGATTCATCCATTCGAGACAGGGTGATTGTCTGCTGGGCCTGATATCTGCCTTTCTTATCTTTATACGACACCTCGCATTGCTCGCTGGCCTGCAGGAACAGGATCTGAGCGATTCCTTCACCGGCATGCAGGCGAACCGGCAAGGGGGAGGTATTGGCGATACACATGGTGACATAGCCTTCCCATTCCGGTTCCAGCGGTGTGACGTTGATGATGACTCCGCACCGTGCATAAGTCGATTTGCCCAGGCAGATGATCAGGATGTCCCGTGGCACTCGGAAGTACTCCCGGGTCCGTCCCAGGACAAAGCTGTTTGGCGGAATGAGAATGGACTTGGCGGTGATGTCGCGGTAATGGTCCGACATGTCGGCCTTGGGGTCTATCACCGCCAGGCTGGTTGTGTCGAGTACTTTGAAATCCTCGGCGAGCGATATGTCGTAGCCATAGGATGAGGGGCCGTAGCTGATTCCCTGGCGAACCTGGGTCTCGCTGAACGGCTCTATCATCCCGTGTCTTCGGGACATCTCGATGATCCACCGGTCCGGCATTACCGGCACAGGTAATCCTCCTGGTTTTGCCAGTTTACATCAATCGGGCAAGGAAGATAAGGCGTCTACCGGCACTTGTAAACCAGAATATCCGCGAAAAACCCAGATATAACAGGTGGGCGAGATATCAGGTCACCGACTCGGTTTTCTCCCATCGAACAAGGTCGGCGACGGTCCGTTCTTCGAAAACGGACAGGAGTCGTCGTTCGGCCATCATGATCAGTTCGTGCAGAGCGCAGAACTGATGTTCACCACCGTTGTCCTGGCTGTTGCTGGTCTTCAACAGGTGATAAGGTCCCTGGATTGACTCCAGGATTTCTTTGATGGCGATCTGTGAAGGCTCCTTCGCCAGGGTGAAGCCGCCCCGGACCCCGCGATGTGAACGGACTATCCCGGATTTGGCCAGGGACTGGAAGATCTTAGCCAGAAACTTCTCGGGAATGCCTTTCGCTTCGGAAATCTCAGAAAGTGGGGTAACTTTGGGTTCGTCCTTTTCAGCGAGGTATAGAACCCCCAGAATGCCATACTCCTCGGCTTTGGTGAATTGCATTGTAAGTCTTCCTTCCAAGAGCCGCATTTCCGCGACGGGTGCCCCTGCTTGCGGCTCGTCACTTAGGACACCTGCCTACCTCGGCATGGAAATAATCAAAAATAGACAAATATGTCAACCCAATGGCAACTATTTTTATACTATCTTGTCAGGTTTTTTTGTAGGTAGAACCCAACGGGTGCCGGCGTTGTTGAGAGTGTGAACGCCAATATGTATCAGGAGGAAGCAGAGATAATGAGCGACAATGAGAAATCCGGTCAAAAGGACGAGAAACAGGGACTGCTGATCGTCTATACCGGCCACGGTAAGGGCAAGACCACGGCCGCGCTGGGGATGTGCGTACGGGCGCTGGGGTATCACTGGCGGGTGTGTATTGTGCAGTTCGTGAAGGGGAGCTGGAAGTACGGTGAGCTTCGCGGAGTCAAGCGGCTGTCGCCGGAGATCGAACTGCATACGGTCGGTGAGGGGTTTGTCGGGATTGTAGATGATAACAAGGAGCGTTCCGAACACATCCGAGCAGCCAAGGAGGGGGTGGAGTTCGCCCGCAAGATCATAGAAAGCTGCGACTACCCACTGGTGATACTCGATGAACTCAATGTGGCTCTCAAGCTGGAGTTAGTTGATCGTGAGGATGTGGAGTCACTGATTGACGCGATGTCCCATGAGCAGCATTTGGTGATCACGGGGCGCGACGCTCCGGAGTGGTTGATTGAGAAGGCGAACCTTGTCACCGAGATGAAAGAGATCAAGCATCCGTATCAGGAGGGGATTCTGGCCCAGAAGGGAATCGACTGGTGAAGATAGCGGTCACAGGGGCGACAGGTTTTGTGGGGCGGCACCTGGTGGAGGCCATGTTGGCGGCTGGTCATGAGGTGATTGCGATTCGCCACAGCAAGCCGCTGGAAGACGGTGAAGAGACATCCGACCGGCTGGAGACGCGGCAGGGCTCGGTGCATGAGCGGGAATCGCTGGTGCGGGCCTTCAAAGGTGCTGATGCTATTGCTCACCTGGTGGGGATTATAGTAGAGACGAAGACCAAGAAGTTTGACAAGACTGTGGTGGGGGGGACAAAGAATGCTATCGCGGCGGCTAAAGAGGTTGGTGTGAGGCATTTCGTGTATCTATCGGCGATGGGTACAACACCTGAGGCCACGACCGATTACCACCGAACGAAGTATGAGGCGGAGCAGATGGTTCAGGCATCGGGGTTGACATGGAATATCTGGCGCCCATCGATGATCCACGGTGCGGGTGATGGGTTCGTCACGATGCTGCGCTCGATGATCAGCAAAGCGCCGATAGTGCCGATCATTGGTGATGGGAGGTACAAACTGCAACCGGTACTGGTCGATGATGTTGTCGATGTGATGACGCGAGGATTGAGCAACAGAAAGACACATGGCGAGATTCTGGAGATTGGCGGTCCTGAAAAGCTTGAATATCGAGAGATTTTAGATATCATAATGAACGTGACCGGTAAGCGGCGTCCGACCATGCCGGTCCCGGTGGGTTTGGCCCGCCTGGGTGCCGCAGTGGCTGAAACCGTGCTGACTCCGGCGCCAGTAACTCGCGATCAGATACATATGTTGGTGAGTGGGAACACGGGAGATAATGGACCGTTGCAGGAGAAAATGGAGTACCGGCCGGTGAGTTTCGAGGCCGGGTTGCGACGATACGTGAGGTGAGACTATGGCTGAAGAGAAGCATTACGACTTAGTTATCGTGGGGGGAGGCCCAGGTGGTTTGACGGCCGGTCTGTATGGTGCCCGTGCGCGCCGCAAGACGGTGGTTATCGAGAAGGGGTTGCTGGGTGGCCAGATCGCCAACACGGCGGAAGTGGAGGACTATCCTGGATTCGAACTCATCTCCGGGGCGGAACTGTCAATGAAGATGGCGGATCATGCCAAGAAGTTCGGGTTAGAGATCGCTACTGATGACGTCGAAGAAGTTTACTGCGACGGTGACGACCGGGTCGCCAAGTGCAGTTCCGGTGATATCTACCGGGCCAAGGCGATCATCCTGTCGACGGGCGGCTCGCCGGTCTACCTGGGAGTCCCCGGTGAAGAGGAGTATACCGGTAAGGGCGTGTCATAC
>WJKG01000007.1 GCA_014729205.1 candidate division GN15 bacterium
GTCATGTGGTCTCAATTTCACCCGATAGTGGAGAGACGTTTTGGCGCAAACGCCCTACAGTTATCCGTTCATTTACGATATCGCATTCCGCTGGCGTGACTATGAGAACGCATGCGATTTCCTGACCCAGGCTGCGGCGGAGGCTGGTCTGAGTAAGATCGATTCTATGATTGAGCTGGGCTGTGGCCCGGGGCAGTACTGCCGCGAGTTCTCGAGACGCGGAGCAGTAGGGGTTGGTCTTGATCTTCAGCCGGAAATGATCACTTACGGGAATCAGCTTGAGACGCAGTCTCCTACCGGGTGTGTGTTTCTCGAACGTGATATGCGCATGTTTGAACTGGAGGAGCCGGTTGACCTGGCCGTGTGCATGATGGCTACGATCTGCCTGATGCTGACGAACGAAGATATGATTCAGCATCTGCGCGAAGTGCACCGCGCGGTGAAACCGGGCGGTGTGTACATCCTGGAGATGGGGCATCCCCGTGATGTGTTCAATGCTGGCGAATCGCAGCAGACAGAATGGGAGATGGAGGCCGAGGGGCTGTCGGTGAAGGTCCAGTGGAACACGGACAGTAGTTTCGACCCACTTACACAGATTACGACCGGAGTGACGCGCTATACCGTGACGGGACCGAACCTGAGCGAGATTCTGGAGAGTCCGGTACAGGAGCGCGCCATTGGTTGGGGGTTGTTTCAGGCGCTGGTGGCGGCGGCTGGAGGCTGGGAGATCGCGGGCGCCTATGGTACTATCAGCACCTCGCAGCCGTTCGACAACAGCAAAGATTCCTGGCGTATGATTCCCGTGCTGCGACGACTGTAGATCAGCTTATTGCGGCGTATGCTCGCAAATCTGCTGCACTTTCCAGTCATCGCCGACCCATACACCGTAGACGGTCACCCGGGGGTACCATCCGGCGAGTATGTCCACCGCCTTCTTGACCTGGTCCAGATGCATTTCCTTCGAGACGGGGTTGCCGGCGCAGTCATGATGTCCGACGATGGCGATGACGTTCGAGCCGTGTCCTTCGACGGAGATCTTCACACGATTCTGGACGGAGTTGACCTGCCAGTCGGGTCCTTCGGTAACGGCTTTGTCGGCTCCGGGTTCGGTGATGGTATCGACAAAGTCGACACCGTGTTTCTCCTTGAGCCAGCTGGAGACACAGTCCTGGGTGCGGCCATCCATACAGTTAATGGCGGTTGCAAATGTTCCTTCAGCCACGGTTTTGTCCTCTCGCAGTTGAGCCTTGCACGGCTTGCATTATCGTTCAGTATCCTTCGTTTCGCAGTATAGTCAGCACCTGCGCCATATCATCGGGAATTGGCGCCTGGAACGCAAGTGGTTGCTGTGTGTGGGGGTGGATGAATTCCAGTCGGGCGGCATGCAGTGCCTGGCGTGAGAGGATGCTGAGCAGTTTGCGCCCGAGCTCCCGTTCGGGGGCGAAGGCACCCCGGTGCCATTTGTTGCGGCCGCCGTATTCGGGGTCGCCGAGAACCGGGTGGCCGAGATGCGCGAAATGGACCCTTATCTGGTGTGTCCGGCCGGTCTGCAAGTGTACCTCCAGCAGGTCGTACGTGCGGAAGCGCTCGGTAACGCGATAGTCGGTGATGGCCTCGCGGGAGTTGATATCGGTTACCACCATCTTCTGGCGATTGCGTTTAGAGCGACCGATAGGGGCCTCGATGCGACCTTCATGGTCTTTCATGTGGCCGCAGATTATGGCAGAGTAGGTCCGCTTGACCTCACGCCGTTGCAGGGCTTGTTGGAGGTGCTGGTAGGCAAGGTCGGTACGGGCGACGACCAGCAGGCCGGAGGTGTTCTTGTCGAGTCGGTGGACAATGCCGGGGCGGTCGCTTCCGGCCAGTTGTGACATTTCGCGGAAATGGTGGACGAGGGCGTTGGCCAGGGTACCGGTGCGGTTGCCAGCGGCGGGATGGGTAACCATCCCGGCGGGCTTGTTGATGACAGCGAGGTGATCGTCCTCGTAGACGATATCCAGTTCCAGCGCCTCGGGTTCGACAGTTGATGGTTCGGGATGCGGGATATGAATCCGGATGACCTCTCCCCCGCCCAGTTGGTGTTTCTTGGGGACTGAGGCACCATCGACAGTGACGTGGCCCTGTTCGACCAGTTTCTGAATTCGACTTCGGGTGAGATTCGCCGGGCCATGTTCAGCAAGATAGCGATCGAGGCGATCCGGCTTGATGCCGGTTGGAACGGTGATGGTGACGTGCTCGGCTGTGTTCTCCTGATCGCTCAGCATGGTGACAACGATCCTGTAGTGGTTGGGGCAATCAGGAACTGACCGGCAGCATGAGGATGTCCATCATCTCGCGCACTGCCCGCTCGAACCCGACCAACATGGCGCGGACGCAGATGGCGTGGCCGACAACGAATTCATCGATCAGACCCAACTCCATGAGCGGTCGTACGTTGCGGTACGAGATGCCGCGCCCGCAGTTGACGACCAGATCGGACTTCTGGGCAGCCTGGACGGCGCGGTCGATGCGATCGAGTTCAGATTGGGCTTCCTCGAGCGTACGGGCAGCGGTATAGCTGTGGCAGTTGATAAGCACGGCGGTAGCTCCGGCGCGGGCGGCGCCTTTGACCGCTTCGGGTTCGGGTTCGACGAAATAGGCGACATTGACACCTACTCCAGCGAACTGGTTAGCCACATCGGAGAAGTCGACAGGGGCGGCATCGAAGTCGATAGTGGAGACGGGAGTGGAGCTATCGGCATGGTCGGCAACGAAAGTAACCAGCCAGGGTTTGATTTCGAGAGCTTTCTTGATGTAGTCCTCGACCGGCGGCATTTCGATGGTCAACTTGGTTTTGACGACGCCTTTGAGCAGATAGATGTCGCGTTCACGTATGTGGCGCCGGTCGCGACGGAACTGGATAGCGATGCCATCGGCCTGCGCCAGTTCCGCCAGTACGGCGGCCTGGGCCGGATCCGGCTCTTTGAGCCCCCGCAGCTCGCGCAGGGCCGCGACCAGATCGAGATTGACGGACAATTGCGGCACGTAACACTCCTTGTCTTATTCTGACCGGTCCCGTGTGGCAACCGGGCTACATTTCCTGTTGGCCTTGGATGTCCTTTAGCATAGTACGGGCGACCAGATGTTCAGTCAAATCCAAAAAGTGCTCGGTACTCATCTGTTCGGCTCGCACGGTCTCATCGAGTCCAATCTCTCGGAGCAGGGAACGAAGGGCTTCCGGTAATTCTACTATCTCCGGTACGAGGTTATTGATCAGCTGTTTCCGTCGATGAGCAAAGGCGGCCCTGACCACACATTCGAAGGCCCTGGGATGCGCCACTTTGACGGGATTAGCATGGCGGGTAAGTTCGATAACGCTGGAGGTGACCTTGGGTGGCGGAGTGAAGGCCTCGGGTTTAACAGCAAAGCGGTTGTGGATCTGGAAGTGCAGTTGAGTAAACAGTGCAATTGGCGCCCAGTCTTTGGAGTTGGGTTCCGAGGCAAGGCGCTGAGCCATTTCCTGCTGGACCATGAAAACGGCGCGGTGGATCCGATCGCGATGCGCCACGACCCATTCGATGACAGGTGAGGTGATATTGTAGGGCAGGTTGCCGACGAGAGTGATAGTCTCAACAGACTCCGGCGGTGTGTATTCGAGAATATCTGATTGGACGACACGGATATTGGCGTAATCGGACAGCTTTTTCTGCAGGGGTTCTATGAGATCACGATCGAATTCGATGGCTAACAGGTCGGCACCGGACTGGGCCAATGGCACAGTGAGTGCGCCGCGACCGGGGCCGATTTCAATTATTGTCTGGTCGGGATGAGGGGCTATGAGTTCGATGATGCGAGTGATGGTAGGTGAAGACGTGAGAAAGTGTTGTCCGAATCGTTTGCTGGCGCGCGAGGCGCTCATAATCAACCTCCAAATGTCTCTTCGAGTCCGAAGAACTTGCGGGCAGCGCGGTCGGTCATGCGGGTCACCTCGGCCGCATCAATCTGGCGGAGCTCGGCGA
>WJKG01000095.1 GCA_014729205.1 candidate division GN15 bacterium
CGGAGCGCAAATGAAGCTGACCGTACTTCTCGAACAGTTTAGAGGGATCAATTTCGCCAAGTCCGGTACCATCGTCCTTGATGTGCACGAACAGACGATCGCCGCAGTCCTCCAGGTAGACGGCTATAGTCCTTCCCGACGGGGTATGGCGAAGACTGTTGTACAGCAAGTTGTCCAGGACTCTTGGGAGCAGTTTGGGATCAGCACTGACCTTAACCTGTTGTTCAGGCACGGACAGCTTGATCTCAATATCCCTGTCTTCTGCGGACGCTGAAACCAGTTCCACCGACTCCTTGATCAGCGGCAAAGGATCGATCACAGCGTTTGAAACCGGCAAGCCGGCGGAACCAGCCCGCGCTACGGCCATGATGTCGAAGATGATTGACTCCGCTCGCTCAAGAGCGATGCGGGATGATTTAATCATCCTCTGGTGCAATGGCTTACTCAGGTCCAGTCGGCCATCTTCCATTATTCTCAATAGATACTTGATGGAGGCGAGCGGTGACTCGATATCGTGGACAAAAATGGAGAAGACCTCCAGCCACTTGTCTTCCTGATCGTCGCCAACCTCGGCAGTCAGTACGTTTTTGATTTCCGATCCAAGTTCGGACATCGATGAATCCGCAGATTTCAGGCTCATTATCCCCTCTATTGAACGGCATATTTCAGCCAAAAGGCTTACGGTAATTATCGGCGAGATTGCCTGAAACTATAACGCCTTACTGGATAATCATTACCATCGGGAGCTATGAAAACTACCGGGAGTTAACGAGAGATTGAACTACAGCTTGATACGACTTAATCTGAGGGAATTCGTCACGACAAAGACGGAACTGACCGACATAGCGGCTGCGGCCAGTACCGGCGAGAGCGTGAGCCCGAGCCAGGGATACAGGAGGCCGGCAGCGATGGGAATGGCGAGAATGTTGTAGATAAATGCCCAAAACAGGTTCTGGCGGATGGTGCGCATGCCAGCCTTGGCAATGTCAAAAAGCTTGGGAATACCGAGAAGCTCAGAACGTACCAGAATGACGTCGGCAGTCTCGATGGCAACATCGGTGCCACTCCCTACCGCGATGCCAACGTCGGCGGCTGCCAGGGCGGGGGCATCGTTGATACCATCGCCAACCATAGCCACATTGAAACCCAGCTTGTCCAACGATTCGAGGATTGTCTGTTTCTGGTGTGGTTTGACTCCGGCTTCATAGTGCTGCAGGCCCAGACTGGAGGCCACACCGGCGGCTGTGCGCCGGGTGTCGCCAGAGAGCATGGTCACCTGTCTCATACGGGTGCCCAGATCCCTGACAACATCGCGGGATTCCGGCCGGAGCCGATCAAGCAGGCAAATGAGTCCCACTGCCTGGCCATCGAGCGACACGAAGACTATAGTCCGTCCCTGAGCCATCTCTTTCTCTGCGGTTGGCATCACCTCACTGAGGTCTACCTTTTCTTTGTTCATCAGGGCACGGTTGCCCAGGACCAGCCGTTGTCCCTCCCACTCACCGGTTAGACCCAGACCGGGGGCGGCTTCGACATTACGCACGGCGGCCGATTCGATCTGTTGCCGCTTCATGTGTTCGACGATTGCTCGGGCGAGGGTATGCTCGGACTGTATTTCCGCCGAACCGGCCAGTCGCAGCAGGGTTCGTTCCTTGAAGTCCCCGAAGGTGTGGACGCCGACCACCTCCAACTGCCCGTTGGTGAGAGTGCCGGTCTTGTCGAAGATGACGGTGTCAATCTTGGCTGCCCGTTCCAGGACATCACCTCCGCGGATAATGACGCCTTCACGAGCGGCACGCCCGGTGGCGGCCAAAATGGCCGTTGGCGTAGCCAGCCCAAGGGCACAGGGACAAGCGATAATCAGGACTGCCACGGTGCTCTTGATCAGCATGGGACCATAGCCGTCGAAAACGTACCACGCAGCGGCGGTGATAATGGCGATAGCAATGACTATGGGGACGAACACAGCGGCGACTCGATCAGCGAGTCGCTGTACCGGCGCCTTGCGGCTTTGCGCCTCGGCCACCAACGCGATCACCTTTTCAAGGAAACTGTTGGCGGCGGAAGCGGTCACCTGCAGCTTGAAGGACAGGTTACCGTTGAGCGTTCCCCCAACCACGTTGTCGCCCTCGGACAATTCTACCGGAAGTGTCTCACCGGTAACCATAGATTGATCGACAAGCGGATGGCCCTCGATAATACGACCATCAGCCGGAATTCGCTCCCCCGGACGAACGAGCAGGATCATCCCGGGTTGCACGCTGGTGGCGTCGACCTCGACTTCGGTATCATTGATTATGGCAAGTGCTTGTGAGGGACGCAGCGAGGCGAGCTCCTTGATGGCATCTGATGCTCGCGACCGGCTGACCGCCTCCATATAGCGCCCGATAAGGATCAGGGTGATGATCATTCCTGCGGACTCGAAGTAGAGCGGCTCCATTCGTCCGGTGGTATGCATCTGATACAGAGACCAGAGGCTCCAGAAGAAAGCCGTCAAGGTCCCGAGTGCGATAAGCGTGTTCATGTTTCCCTGGAGGTGCACGACGCGCGCGGCCGCATCGCGAAGGATCCCCCCCCCGGCCCAGAAAAGAATCACGGCCGCCAGGATTAGTTGCAGCGCTCCGTCGGTCACCGGAGAGACAAGGGGTTGACCCATCGCCATAGGCAGCATAGCCACGACCATGAGCGGAATCGCAAGCGCGATGGCATACAGCATGTGTCGCATGGAGCGACGCCGGTCTTTGTCCTCGACGGTCAGGATATCGTCAGTACCCAATTCCGCCTTGTAACCGAGCTTGTTGATGCGCCGAATGATCTCTTCTTCGCTGGTTACGCCGGAGTCGTAATCGACCGCGGCCGAGCGAAGCGCCAGGTTCACGCGGCAGGAGTCGACGCCCTCGATATTGGACACTTCGCGTTCGATGCTGGCCACACAGCCGGCACAATGCATGCCCTCAATTCTCAGTGTTACATCAGAAGATGCCATAGGGCCTCAACATAGAGCATATCAGATCTTTTGTGAAGGAAAACTCTGGGGGCCACAATGAAGCAGGCCCCGGTGTGATATCATTTGAATCCCAGTGTCAGCAGAAGCTGCGGGCAACGACGCATGAGCTCCTTGCGGATCTTGGTCCGGGCCCGATGCAGATACCAGCGAACGGTCGCCTCGGGCATGTCCATGATATTGGCGACATCATCGATCTTGCATCCCTCAACATCGCGCAGAAGGAAGGCGGAACGCTGCTTCTCGTTGAGCGCCTTGGTAGCCTGATTGATGTGGCGATTGAGTTGCTGGCGCTGATAGTCATTCTCTGGAGTATGATCGATACTGATCAGGTTCTCCTGGACGTTCTCCAGCTGGTCATGCCGATGTCGCTTGTGTTTGCGCATGTAGTCGATCGAGGCGTTGACAGTAATACGATACAGCCAGGTATAGAACTTTTTCTTCTCGTCATAACGCCAGAGGTTGCGGGACATCTTGACAAAAACGTCCTGAGTGATGTCGGCGGCCTCGTCGTAGTCACCGACCATGCGATACGCAAGCGAGGCTACCTGGGAGCGGTAACGACGAACCAACTCCGTGAAGGCTCTTTGATTACCTCCCTTGACCTTCGCGATGATCTCCTTGACCTCGCGTTCGGTATCGTCGCTGGCTCCGAGAGCCTGGGCGGCTTTGCTGGTACGCTTTCTCTTTTGCTGGCTCATTCTCTTCGCCTCTCTTCCCTACCCCTGAAACGGCGGGGCTCAGCCCTGGGTTCCGTGCATATTGGGCTGAGTGGACCTGTCTTATCCACTGTATGATATTATACACACGATGCGGCATGCTGGCCAGCAAAATTGGACCCGGGTATGTGGCGCAAGGACAATGAAAAAGGCCGCCGAAATGGCGGCCTTGAAGCCTTGTTTATGGCAGCGACTTGCTCAGTTCGTAGTCGCGTACATGTCGTTGAGGATATGGTCCATGGGGTTGAGGGCCTTCTTGTTACGCCACACCTCATAGTGCAGGTGCGGTCCCGTTGAACGGCCCGTATTACCCATGAGCGCGATAACATCGCCGCGGTTCAGTTTCTGGCCGACCTTGACCTTTACATCGGAAAGGTGACCGTAGCGAGTGACAAAGCCGTAACCGTGGTCAATCGTGATCATCTTGCCCATACGGTCCTGGCGGGAGATTCGAACGACCTTGCCGGCAGCGGTAGCGACGACGGGAGTACCGACGTGATTGGCAATATCCACCCCTCGGTGCATTTGCTTGTAACCGGTGAACGGATCGTGCTTCATACCGTAGCCGCGGCTGAACCAACCCTTGGTGGGCCAAATTGACGGGGTATGCTCGAGTCGGTCACGGATGTCGAGGAACTCGGTCTCAACCTCGTTAAACTCCTGCAGGTGCAGCTCGGAGAGCCGGAGCATGTGATCCAGCTTGCGCTCGGTGTCATAGGCAATCAACTCAGTCTCGTCCATTGAAGCCAGACGAGGTGGCTGCGGACCACCCACACCCAGGCGGCGCTGTGCGGAGTTAATTTCCGGGAGGTTGAACAGTGAACGGATGTAGCTTTCTTTTTCGGTCAGAACATCGTAGCGGCTCTCGACCTCGGCCAGCGTCCAGCGCATTTGCTCAAATTTGGTCTTGAGGCGATCGTTTTCGGCGCGGAGCTGTTCCAGTTCCGTTTCGGCTACCTTGTCGTTGAAGAACTGAGCCGAGAAGAATACGGCAGCTATGGTGATGGTCACCACCGCCGCGGCGAAGATGTACAGCCACGCCTTGGAGATCGAGATCTGACGGCTGACCCCCTGGGAATTGGGGACCAGCATGAATGTTAATTTCTTACTAAACATCGCTTACCATCTCTCACAGTACGGTAAATTCCCTGCCGTCGGATTAGCAAGCCGAACTGTGGTCAGTCAATTAAGCGATGAAAGTAGGCGTAGACCCGGTGTATGTCAAGATTTTATTGCCTGACAGGCCGCGGCTATTTCACCAGCTGATACTCTGATTTGAGTATTTTGTTGACGACCTTCGCCAGCTTTTCCGACTGCAGATTTTGCAGGCTGTAGAGGTGCCAATAGGTCTTCTTCGGCAACCCTACGCGAATTCTGTCGATAGTCTTCGATGCCATGGCCTTACCTTTCGGTGACTTCTCAGCCGCCCAAAGGGAGTTATGGCCATAAGCCTATACTCCGGTATCGGACTCAGACTGAGAAAAGTTTAGCCTTTCTTCCAACCACTGTTGTGCAGAAAGCATGCCGAAAGGCTGCCAGTAAGACCGATGATCGAAGAACGTTGTTATGTCATGTACTAACAATAACATAGTCTCTCCGATGACGTTCCCGGTTATCCCGGCAACCCACCAAACGTGTAGGGCCTTGCCTACAGACTGACTGGAACTACCCATAGACCCATACTGGCGCCAGAGTCTGGAGTTTGTTTGACCTGCGAGCAAGCCGGCTTTACATTGGCTGGCAGAGCACTAAACACCCGAAAATCCGGAGATTCCTCATATGCTGACAGACAAGATCGTTTTGATAACTGGTGCCTCTGCCGGGATCGGCCAAGCCTGTGCCCGCAAGTTCTCGGAGGCCGGAGCCCGGGTTATTCTGGCTGCCCGTCGCCTGGAACAACTGGAAGAGATTGCTGCCCATCTGCAGGGGCCATCTCACCTGGTACCACTGGATGTACGGGATCAAAGGGCCGTGGAAGCCGCCATCGCCGGGCTGCCGTCCGAGTGGCAGGCAGTTGATATTCTGGTGAATAACGCCGGCCTGGGCAGGGGGCTGGACAAGCTGCATGAAGGGGATCCTTCTGGCTGGGATGAGATGATTGACACCAACATCAAGGGGCTATTATACACCAGCCGGGCAGTGCTTCCGGGCATGGTTGAGCGGGATCGGGGACATGTCATAAATATCGGCTCTATCGCCGGCCACGAGGTCTACCCCGGCGGCAATGTTTACTGCGCCACCAAACATGCGGTTGATGCTATAACGAAGGGGATGCGGATAGATCTGGTGGATACGCCTATTCGGGTGTCGACTATCGATCCGGGGTTGGTAGAGACGGAATTCTCGCTGGTTCGGTTTCATGGCGATGCGGATCGCGCAAGGACAGTTTATCAGGGCTACAAGCCGCTGACAGGTGACGATATAGCTGATACCGCCGTTTGGATCGCCGACCGGCCAGAGCACGTACAGGTGGCCGAGGTCATCATTTTCCCGACCGCCCAAGCCTCATCGGCGGTACTGCACAAAGAGCGGTGATCTCAGCGGCGAAGACTCATTACCTGACAGACGACAAGGCCGGGAGTTGTGAGCAACTTCCGGCCGTCTTGCTTTAGCAGCACTTTTCGAGTGAAATCAATCGGGCATGCATGAAACGCCAGATTGCTCTTGAGCCCGGGCCCGCAGACGGTAATAGGGATTCGAGTATCCCTCCACCGGACGCAGTTCGTCGAGCCAGTAGGCGTTGTCGTTGCGATGACAGACGACGAACCGGTGATCATCGCGCGCATCCTTGGCCCGGTGGTATTTGAGATAGACATGGCGTCGGTCAACTCCGGCTATCTCAACCTTGCCCGATTCATGCGACATGACGAATCTGACCCGTTTAGCCAGTCCCGAACAGAGTGTCTTGGCCCTTTCGACCAGACGGTATCCCTCGACAATTGGCACTGCATAGGGGTAATTACCGATGGTTGGCCGGCACTGAAAGAAGTAGTACTGCGGTACCCCCATGTAGGAGAGTTCATTCATTAGGCCTGCCATGACCCGGTGGTCATCGTTGATGCCACGAGAGATCGGGGTTTGATTGACGCAAATAACACCGGCCCGGGTTAGGCGGTCGACTACTTCCCTCGCTTCGGTCGTCAATTCGCGGGGGTGATCGAAGTGACAGACAACATAGATCCGTCGATCGGGTTGTGAGTGTTCACTAAGCACCTCGAAGAGCTTCTCGTCGTCGAGAAACCGATACGGGTTGAAGGCGGGCGTCTTGGTGCCGATTCGAATGATTCTTACGTGGTCGATAGCCCTGAGTTTCTTCAGCAGACTCTCAAGGCGTCGCGTGGACAGCACCATCGGATCGCCGCCAGTGATCAGGATGTTGTTGATCTCGCGATGGTCGGCTATGTACCGCATAGCCTCGTTCAGTTGGCCTGCGGCCTCTTTATCGCGGGACTCTTCCATAAACAGGCGCTTGCGGAAGCAGTACCGGCAGAACCCCATACACATCTGAGTGGCCAGCAGCAGCGCTGTTGAGGTGTATTTATGCTGCACGCCAGCAGCCACGGTCACACTGTTCTCGTTCGATGGGTCCAGTTGACCCCATTGTGTCAGTTCGGCATGTGTCGGCACAATCAGGCGACGGATAGGATCCCTGGGATCCGTCCAGTCGATCAAGTCCAAGTAGTACCGGGTGGCGCGGAAGGCGAAGCGGTCGGTGACCTTTTCGAGCGCCTCGCGTTCAACTGCAGACAGGTACGGTAGCTTTGCGATATCGACCACGTGGCTTTGTTTGCTGCCTC
This sequence comes from candidate division GN15 bacterium, assembly GCA_014729205.1. Classification (GTDB taxonomy): domain Bacteria; phylum Zixibacteria; class MSB-5A5; order GN15; family FEB-12; genus WJKG01. Next base: position 7,521 of record WJKG01000095.1, read on the forward strand.
TGGAGTGCTCGCGCTTTGTCGTCATAGGTGGCCTCCTTCCTTCACTTGCGGGGCGCGCTGGATTAGTCACATCCTGTGACCGCGAAAAGCAGTAGATGCAAGGGGATTGTGTTTGACAGCAGGCGCTACCCCGTCGACACTTCGGCAGTGAATCGTCCCAAACCGCTAAGCATGAGGGTTGTTAGTAGAAAGGAAGTGTCGTACTGTCCTACGTCTGTAATATATAGAAAAACTCAGGCGCTGCCAAGTTCCCAGTTGGTTTTGTTTTGTGTGCGATTGGGGACGGATTGCGCCTCTGTGCAAGCCTCGGAATTGCGATGTGAAGAGCTAAGTCGTTGCACTGTCGTTGATTCATAGATGTAATGGGAATAGCACGGCGGGTTCGATGCAACTTGGTGATATATCCTACTGTTTAATCCTTGACAATACGCCTCAATGCGACAAGATTCAGCCGCATACACTTGATAGCAATACTCTTGGAAAATATCACAGACGCACACTCAGGGAGACGCAGCGGTGGACTATTATGAAGGGATCATCAAGAACACTGAGTTTTTCACGACATCTGAGCTCGCTAAGAAGCTCAAGATGAATGTACAAGTAATCACGCGCAAGGTTCAGGCGGGCGAGATACAGGCATACAAGATAGGCAAGGACTGGCGCATACCTGAGCAGGCGGTTTATGACTGGCTGCAAAGACAGTCAAATGGTCCCACTACCGAGCACACGGCATCAAACGACCAAGCTACCAAGACCAAGTCTGTCGTCAAGCGCAAGCCGGAGAGTCAGGCTGACGCCAACGGCGTTGCTCGCCCTGCAGGACACAGCACGCGTCGACACTTGCTCGAGTTTATCCTTGCCCAGTTTGAGCCGGATCGGGAGTATACGACAGAGGAGGTCAATCGTGTTATCAGTCGATACCACCGTGACGTGGACGAACTCCGTCGGGAGATCGTCGATGAGGAGCTTATGGAGCAGAAGGATGATCGATACCGCCGACGCGCGGGGTATGTGCTCTGATTCACCAGTTTGAGTTGGCGTTCTGAGTATACTGACAGGCAAAGCGCCCAATCGCTAACTGCGACTGGGCGCTCTCGTTTTTGGGGCTTGCTAGTAAACCGGCCAGGCCAGCGAGCTGTTAGCCTCCGCCTCCCATGCCAAGAAGGCGCTGAACATAGGCGTCCTGCAGGTTGACCTTGTACTTGCCGTGGAGTCGAGCGGCCCTTCGCATTTCCTCAATCTGTCCCTGCTGGGCCAGAACACTGATGAGCTTGCGGAAGCCGTAGCTGCTGTTGGGGTTAATATGGAATGCATCCCACAGCATATCCACTCCTTCCTCGACCATCTCCGACTCTCCCTTTCGCTGGCCCAGCTCGACCTTGGCCAGTCCCAGATCACCCATGTAGAAGTAGTTTTCGGGGTTGGTCTGGAGGAACGACGCAAGCGTGTCGTGCAGGGTCTCGAAGAGCTCGAGCGCCCGAGCTGAGTCGCCCTGCTTGTCATACTGTTCAGCCATAACGACATATGTCTGCCAATATTCCGGGAAGACATCAAGCATGTAGTTGCCGAGGGTCATAGCGCTGTCGACGTGGTCATTGCGGGTGAGTTCATCGAAGATACGGATAAACCCGAGGCCCATGCCCAGGAAGACGCCGGTGGCGTTCTCGTCTCGGAATACATCGGCATCCTCCAGCCCGTCGAACCTGTATACGTTGCGATACAAGTGATAGCCGGTATCCACGGCAACCTTTGGAGTAACCGGTTGTGGATGAAGCTCATAGAGCATTCCGTAGGCCCTCGCTTTATCCCGTAGGTTCAATGGCGACTCAGCATATGGCTGTGAGCTGAAGAAGATGGGATATTTCCAGCCCTGCTTGGCGTTTTCGATCACGATTTCGTCAACCATCATGTCCTGTACCTTGACCTGCTGGTTGTTCCAGAGCGACGGCCACAGGTAGGTCATCCGCTTGCGGGGCCGGTCATGGAACTGTTTGCGAGGTCGCGGCGCCTGCACCCCCGGCCTGAGCTCGTGCGGATACCAGAGGATCTGTTCTTCGGTCAACGAGATTGGCACGCCGTAGCGGTTCTTCATCTGTGCCACGTACCAGTCGGTATTGAGCAGCGACAGGTTGACCACAACCACGTCTTTGCGGTAATCGTATGCCTCCTGGATGGCCCATAAGGGGAAGGTATCGTTGTCACCGGATGTAAACAGGATTGCGTTTGGTGGACAAGTATCCAGAATATTGGTGGCATAGTTATACGGCGTATAGTCCTCGGATCGGTCATTGGGGTGCCAGTTGCGGGCCAGCGTGATTGCCGGCAGCAGAACCAGCACGGAGGCAGCGATCACTGCTGTCTTGGCCATGGCGGGGTTGGTTCTGCTCAGCCACTCGCGGGCAATGGTCATGATCCCGGAGATACCAAGCCCCATGGCGATACCGAAAAAGATGAAGCCGGGGGTGAAGAAGTAGTCACGGTTACGCACTTCCATGTAAGCATCGCCGGTCTGGAAGTTGTACTGGGTGCCATCGGCAAAGTTCATGTACAACACCAGCCCGGCTGTTGTAAGCAAGAGCAGGACGAAGAACGGGAAGCCGATCTTCAACCTCCGTTTTATGGCGAAAGCCACGCCGAACAGCCCCAAAATGAAGAAGGGAACGAATCCCCAGTGCCCGGGTGAATACTGCTCTTCGAAGTATGACCAGAATCCCATGTGCGGATGGCGTCCGAACTGGTTGGCCAATTCCCCGCGACGGTTGAACATCCGGGCGACCATAGAGACCTGTCCATACTGTTTACGGTCAAGGAAG
>WJKG01000096.1 GCA_014729205.1 candidate division GN15 bacterium
GTCGAGGCGCGCGGGTTCAAAGTGACGCTGGTGGAACCAAAGGGCCTCAATATCAAGATCACGAATACTGCCGATTTGGTGGCGGTGGAGGCATTGTTGAAGCGGGAGATCGATGGCTGAACTGAGGATAGGACACGGATTCGACGTGCATGCGCTGGTTGCTGAACGGCCCCTGATTATTGGAGGTGTGACGATTCCGCACGAGAAAGGCCTTGCGGGCCATTCAGACGCCGATGTGCTGACTCACGCCATTATGGATGCACTTCTCGGTGCTGCAGGTCTCGGGGATATCGGGACGCATTTTCCGCCGACCCAGGAAACCTGGCGGGATGCGGATTCGTTGGAATTGCTGAAGACCGTGGTGAAGAAGCTGAAGCAGGCGGGGTTGAAGGAAATCGTGAATATCGACGCGACTCTCATGGCCCAGCAGCCCCGGTTAGCTCCTCACCTGAGTGCGATGCGGACCCGGTTGGCGTCGGCAGTGCCGGTGGTGCCGGAACGAATCAGTCTGAAGGCAACTACCACTGAGTATCTGGGCTTTGTGGGTCGCGAGGAAGGTATTGCCGCCTCGGCGGTCTGCCTGATAACACTCCATGGCTGAATACGCAATCTGGATAGAAGAGTGGCTGGATCGGCTGTTTGCGTACGGTCCGGTATGGGTTTATCTGGCCCTGTTTGCGGCCTGTTTCATCGAGAACATCACGCCTCCTTTCCCGGGCGACTCGTTTATTCTTGCCGCCGGGGGATTGGCCGCCGTGGAGCGCCTGGATCCGTATGTGTCCGGGACGATCGCCGTCGTGGGCGGTATGCTCTCTATCATGGTCTGGTACTGGCTGGGCCGGTACCGTGGTCGTGAGTTCTTCCTGAGGAAGAACTACAAGCTCTTCAGCGCCGAGGACATTCATGCCGCAGACCGGCTTTTCAACCGCTGGGGGCCGCTGATTCTGGTGGCATCGCGGTTTGTAGTTGGTTTTCGGGTGGTGATAGCACTTACAGCCGGTATGGGGCGAGTTCCTCTGGTGTCGATGATCATCTTCAGCGCGGTCTCGTATATCGGCTTTGTGGCGGTGGTGATGTATCTGGGGTATGTGTTTGTTGAAAACCTGGACGTTGTTGAGTATTACTTCAGAACATACAATTACATCGCCTGGCCGGTTGCCATCTCATTGGTGATCTTGTTCGTGGTGTACAAAATCCGAAGGATTCGCAGGAAGCAAAGATGAACGTAGTAGTGCTTGTTGGTGGTCAGTCAAGTGAGCGAGAGGTTTCGCTTTCGTCGGGAAAGGCCGTATATGACGCGCTGGTGCGAAAGGGATACAAGGCGGCCATATTCGATCCTGGAGCGGCATCATCCGACACTGGTACGGACCGTCTGCCTCCGGGACCGTTGTGGATGATTCGCTCGAGCACGGTGTTGAACTCCGATGCCGTATTCGTCGCCTTGCACGGTGGATCGGGGGAGAACGGCCAGGTGCAATGCCTGCTGGATCTGGCGGGGAAGAAATATACCGGGTCGGGTATGCTGGCCTCGGCGATGGCGATGGACAAAGCGTTGACGAAACGCCTGATGGGAATGGTCGACGTGTTCACGCCAGAGCACGCGCTGTTTCGTGCCGAAGCCAGCGAGGAGCTGATATCGATAGGCAGCGAGATTCTGGAACGCTTCAATCTGCCGCTGATTGTCAAGCCCAACGATGGTGGGTCGACTATTGGACTTACCAAGGTCACGGAGCCAGAACAGATAGAGCATGCTCTGAGGGGCTGTTTTGACGAGTCGTCGCAGATTCTGGTTGAGAACTACATCGAGGGCAGAGAGCTGACAGTTGCTGTGCTCGACGGGGAGCCACTACCGGTGGTGGAGATTCGTCCCAAAGAAGGGCTGTACGATTACAGCGCGAAGTATACGAAAGGCAAGTCGGACTACCTGGTACCAGCACCTATTGATGATCAGAAGGCGGCCTCAATGCAGCGCGACGCGGCCGAGTTGTATCGTCTGCTGGGGTGTAAAGGTGTGGTTAGAGTGGATTTCATCATGGATCATTCGGGAACATGTTACTGTTTAGAGGTAAACACATCGCCGGGAATGACGGAACTGTCGCTGGTGCCAATGGCGGCGCGCGATGTGGGTATGAGTTTCGATGATCTTGTCGACCGCCTGGTGCGCTTAGCGACGAAGTAACCGAGTACGCACAGTTATGGACAAACTGACTCCAAAAGCAGTAATATTCGATTTGGGTTCCACCCTGCTGGAATATGAAGCCATCCCGTGGGACGAGTTGGGACGCGAGTGCGCCGAGGCCTCGCGGCAATTTTTGATTTCCAAGAAGCTGACCGTCCCTGATCAGGTTGAGTTCAATGACGCCTTCGAACTGGCCAAAGCCTCCTATCGGGAAAAGGCCTCGACCTCGTGGGAAGAGTGGTCTGTCCCGATGGTGGCCGTGCCGCTCCTGAAGAAGCTGGGGCTTCCGTGTGACGAGGAGTTTGTCGACTTGTTCTTCGACGCCTACTATGAGCCGGTGGAAAAGCACCTGTATGTGTACGAGGATACGTTGGAGACGCTGGAGGCTATCAAGCGCCGGTATGCCAAAGTTGGACTGGTGTCAAACACCGTTTTCCCCGAGCGAGCGCATCGCAAGGAACTCGCGCGTTTTGGGATCGGGCCCTACCTGGACTTCGCCATTTTCAGCTCCACGTTCAAGTGGCGCAAACCGCATCCGGACATCTTCTACAAGGCGGCCAATATGGCCGGGTTTGCACCATCGGAATGCGTATACACAGGCGATCGTTATCTGGAGGACGTACAGGGGCCGAACTCGGTCGGGATGCCGGGGATTCTGAAAGTGAAGCCGGGACGTGAGTATCCCGTCGATATGCCCGAAGACGTCCGCAAGATTGATGCCCTGAGCGAGCTGCGCCAGCATTTCGACTTTTAGGGGTGGACGAGGGGGCCCTCACAACCTATATTCCGGTTCTGATCTTAGGTAGTAAGCCGTTGTTTAGGTAGATGATAGAGGAGAAGTCGTGGACAAAGTCGAACAACTACTCAAGGAACTGACCGAGGCCCCCGGTGTGCCCGGTAATGAAGGCGAAATACGCAAGATCATGGCCCGTGAACTCAAGGGCAAAGTCGACAATATCGAGTATGACAAAA
>WJKG01000097.1 GCA_014729205.1 candidate division GN15 bacterium
CCGAAGAGATCCAGGAGCCGCTCGGTGTTCCGGACCACCGCCTCCGTCGGCGGCACGATGCGACCGGCGACCCACAGAACCGCAGCGTTGTTCCAGTCCTCGACATCGACGCTGATGGCGTGGGTGACCAGATGCTGGTCGGCGCTCACGGGTTTGTGACCTCAGGGCAGGGCATAGATTCAGTTCACGCTGTCGCTTCCCAGTCGAAGACGTGCACGTCGTTGCTTTGGACTCAACGCGATGAAGAGGTTTTCGAGGAGATAGCCGACCATCGGTCCCGGATCCGAGACGGAGAGGACTTGGTAGCGTTGCTTCGGCGATGCGAATGTCAACCAGCTTCGGAGCTGGCGCCATCGATCGTTGCTTGTAAGGAACCACAAGAAGTCGCCCGCGAGGAACCTGAGCAATTGGCCCTCGCGGTAGCCGCAAATGGGGCTGACGCTCCGGCCATGGGCCAGCGACCAGAGCATCTCGACCATATCGATGCCGGCCGCATAGGTCGCCCCGAAACTCTCCGGGAACCTCGGGTTGATCTCCATGAGCTTGGTGGTTCCGTCCCGCGGATCCAGAATGAAATCGAAGTCGCAGAAACCTCGCCACTTCAGGTGGGTCATCATCGCAGCAACGTGTGCGGCGACTTCGGGATGGTAAACAGTCCGATTCAATACGCTGGAGCCGGCCTCCGGCGGATAGAAGCGCAGCTTTTCGTAGACAACCGTGGCGATGGTTGAGTGTCCGCTATCGACGACCGTATCCGCCTTGTACTGCATGCCTCCCGGTGGGACGAAACCCTGGATAAAACATCGTCCAAAACGTCTTTCGGTCTCCCGGAAACATCTTTCGAGATCCCTGAATCCATGGACCTTCGTAATCCCTCGTGCGCCGGCTGAGATCGCAGGTTTCACCAGGCATGGAAACCCGACATGTGATGCAGAAGCCTCGAGGGTCGATTCATCAGGATAGGCTGTGGTGGGGATCGGAACTCCGATGGACTCAGCCGCCTTCAAGGTCAAGACCTTGTCTCGCCCTTTCGTGAACGAGTCGTAAGATGGAAGGAACACCCGGGTCAGCTTTCCCAACTCGTCTTGATGCCGAGCGACGACATCGGTTGCCACATCACCAACGGGATACAGCATATCGACGGTGTGTGACGTGAGATGCTGAGAAACTGCCTCCAAGAAACCGTCGGGTTCCACAGACGGATCCGGGTGGATGAACCTGATGGATGGATGCCTTGAAAACATGCCAGCACACATTCGCCTGGACGCCCCAGCTACGATGACCTTCCCATTTCTTGCCGAAGACCAAATGACGGGGAGGGCGGCCTTAGCGGCTGTCTCCACCACCATCACCGACGGCAGCATTCGTTTCTTCTTCACTCGGGCTCTTCGTTGCCACCGGAGTTGGTGGATTATGGTGCCTCCCAGACGACTACCTCATGCCCGGCCTTCACTGATGCAAGGACCATGAGCGAACCTCCATCCGAGAACTCAATCTCCACCGGAAGACCCTCAAGGTCACGATCCCCAGTGTTCCTTGCCACCACGCGTCCCTGGTCGACATTCAACTCGATGACTCGGGTCTTGGGGCTGAGCACGTCACGCCAGTATCGACCAAGGGCCGTCACAGTGGCAACGTAAAAGTCGCCGTCGCAGTCTGCGAGGACATGACGGAAGAACTCCTCGGTGATGTGGTAACAGCCCCATCCTTCGTACAGTAGCAAGTGATGGTGCGCCATGAAAAGAAACGTCCCTCCAGCGCGCCGCGCTGCGTGAAGCCAGTATTTCAGCATCGCCAGTTTGTAGGCGTTGTTTGGATCACCGGGGTACTTCTTGGTGATCTCGACAAGCCGATCACAACCTTTGGGATGATGCGGAGGGACCAGCCGCAGGACGTTTGTGAACGCCGACGCGTTGGTATCCGTGCCGACCTCGATACCAGCGGCTTCAACTGCTCTTGATGTGTTCTCGTCATAGACGCGGCCAGGTACGCCCCAACTCGTAACCTCAACTCCAAGGAGATTGCGGATCACGTCAGCGTTCTTGATGGCGTTGTCGCGCTGCTCGGTGAACGAGTCGCCCACTTCACCGTGGTGCCACGGGTAGTCACCCTCGCCGATCCACGCGTGGCTCTTCCAGCCGTTGCCGGGGTCCGCGGCAACATGTGTCCCAAGGTGAAGGTACATATGGTTGCCGATCTCCATCGCGAGGTCGCGTTCGGACTGCATTGGGAATTCGAGCATCGCGGTCAGATCGACTTCGTCACGTAGGAATCCAATAAACCCTTCAATCTCGTTGCTCTTGCGGTCCCAGCCGAAGTGGTCACAAAACGCGTGGTGTTCAGCCTCGACCAGGCTGAGGCGCCCTGATAAGAACAAGGTGCTCGGCAACCTGAAGCGCCGAGATAGCCCAAGTGCGATTCGAAGGCCGTCGGCGGATTGAAAGGTCGCAGGGTCGTAGAGATCCTGGTCACCTCGCCACGCAAAAGCAGCTCGGCGGCCGCCCTTCCATTTCGTTATGGCCGCACGAATGGCAGGTTGTGCGTCTGTGATTGATTGGACCCGTATCGAACGAGTCCACGACTTGTCCCCGTGACAAACACGAACTTGGATAGTGCCGCCAGGTCCTGCGCGAAGAGCAATAACGGCAATCTCGGCCGACGCGATCTCCCCGGGATTAGGGCAAGCGAGGGACACAGACCCAGACTCGACAAAGAGAGACGAGGTTGTGCTCTCAACGGTGACGTTCAGGGGCAGTTGAGGAACCACCTGGCTTGGGTTCAGGATGACCACTCTGAATACTTCGGTATGGCGCTCAGGCCAAGTCCCGGCGTCGTTTGGATCTCCTCTCGACAAAAACGGGCCGGCAAGATCAATCACCAGCCCGGGGATCGGGAGCGGCACTTTGCCGAGCAGCCCCCTGTGAGGACTCGAAAGGGCGCCAGATTGCCATTTGGTGTCAATCAGCGAGACCGCGATCCATACGATTGCCAAGACCAGACTTGCAGCCAGGGCGAACCAAGGCCCCAATGCAATAGCGTATGCCAACACGACGACCGGCAACAGGATGAAGTCGATCGCTGCGCGGCTGAGTCCAGCCTTCTTCTGAGCAGTTTCATACACGACATTGGCTATCATCATCATCCATCCGAC
>WJKG01000098.1 GCA_014729205.1 candidate division GN15 bacterium
CTGTTATCAGTGTGAGCAGACCGCCAGGGAAGCCGGCTGTACCAGTCACGGCGTCTGTGGCAAAGACCCTGAAACCGCCGCCGTCCAGGACTTACTGGTTCACGTCTGCAAAGGTATCGGCTGGTACGCCTCACGCCTTCCGGAGTCTCACGAGCATCGGTGCCCCGCCGGCCGCTTCGTCACCGAGGCTCTGTTCACGACGGTCACGAATGTCAATTTCGACCCGGAGACTATAGCCCCAATGGTCAAGGCTGGTTCCGATCTGATGCGTTCCCTGAGGGCCGAATACCACAAGATTCGGAAGAGTAAGGGAGCAGAACCCGACGTCTCCGGCCTCTACGATGATTGGGAGGTCAATGAAACTTCCGTCCCTGACCTTGAAAGGCTGGGTACACGCTTCTCTCCCCGGACCCGGGTGGAACGCTTCGGGGCCGATGTATCAGGACTGGCCGAACTTGTCATGTACGGTCTCAAAGGTACGGCTGCCTACGCCCACCACGCACGGGTGCTCGGCATAGAGGATGATGCCGTTTATGGCTTTTTCCACGAGGCCCTTGGCTTCCTTGCAGATGAACCCGCCGATACTGACCAACTGTTGGCCATGACACTCAAAGTCGGCGAGGTAAACCTCAAGGTCATGGAAATGCTCGATCGTGCCAACACCGGCACGTATGGTCATCCTGAGCCAACCGAAGTTCGCACCACTCCGGTTGCCGGGAAGTGTATCCTCGTATCCGGTCACGACCTCAAGGACCTGTACGAACTCCTGCTTCAGACCGAGGGCAAGGGCATCAATGTCTACACCCACGGAGAGATGCTCCCGTGCCACGGCTATCCTGAACTCAAGAGATTCAAACACCTGGCAGGCAACTACGGCGGCGCATGGCAGGATCAGCGCAAAGAGTTCGACCAGTTCCCGGGTGCAATCCTGATGACTACCAACTGCATTCAAAAGCCGCGCACCAGCTACCAGGATCGCTTATTCACTTGCGGTCTCGTGCAGTGGCCCGGCGTCAAGCATATCGACAGTCACGATTTCTCGGAGGTAATCTCCGCTGCAGAACGGGCCCCCGGGTTCGAGGTCGACGCCGATCCGGCTTTCACCCATACCGGCTTCGGACACAACGCCGTTACCGGTCTGGCAGACAAGGTTGTTGATGCGGTCAAGGCCGGCAGAATCAAGCACTTCTATCTTATTGGCGGTTGCGACGGCGCCAAGTCCGGGCGGAACTACTACACTGAAGCCGCCCAGGCTGTGCCCGAGGATGCTGTTATCATGACTCTTGCCTGCGGCAAGTTCCGTTTCAACAAGCTTGAGTTCGGTGACATTGACGGCATCCCGCGTCTGCTTGACGTCGGCCAGTGCAACGATGCCTATTCCGCGATCAAGATTGCCGGCGCCCTGGCTGAGGCTTTCGACTGCGACGTCAACGACCTGCCTCTTTCCCTTGTCCTGAGTTGGTATGAGCAGAAGGCAGTCTGTATCCTGCTTACACTCCTGCATCTGGGGATAAAAGACATCAAGATCGGTCCCTCGCTTCCGGCCTTCATTGGTAAGGGCGTTCTCGACATCCTGGTCGCCAAATTTGCCCTCAAACCTATCAAGGACGTCGAGACCGACATCCACCTCGCTCCGGCAGTTTGAGACGGTGTATGGGACTTAGCAGAGTCGAAGCGCATACAAGTGAGCACTTCGGCTCTGCACATCGGCGAGATAATGCGATTACACGAGAGTCCGGAAGGAGAGATTACCGGCTGGGGCTGAGTAGGCGAAAATGGAGTGTACCATAGTCTTGCCACAAGGCTCGGATACCTGGCAAACTTCTGCGACGAACGAACCTCGCACCAGACAGGTGAAGAGGTGTCATGGTAAGCTGGCTGGTAGCCGGGCGGGTTTGATACACTTTCGACACGTGTTCGCTCCAACAGCTTTAGACAATTCGAGAGAGCTGAAAGCCAAACTAGAGATGATCTGCAGCTTAAGCCACTATCGGGACGGAAGTTATTCCGGCACGGTACTCAGCCATGGCGTAAGAGTGCAGGCCCTCAAACGACTCGAACCTCTTTTGAACGCCCATGCAGGCGGCAACGCGATCGTTCCACACCTGGGTTTTGAAGCCGGCATAGGGCGGCAGCCCTGTGCTTCCGCCATCCCTTCATCTGCGGCAAGAGCAGTCTCCGACAAAGTGCTGTCGTTTCTACATTCCACAAACAATCCCGGAAATGTGAACCGCGGGGCGGTTGCGGTGGTTTAATCCTGAGACGCCATGAAATCCGCCGCTAATACAACCGTCAGCTGGATGGTCGTCGCCATCCTTATGATCGGCCTGATTCCGCCGTTGCTGGGCGATTCCATCTGCTCCTGCGCCGGTGAGGACGACGATAGCCCACAAGCGTGCAGCTTCCCCTGCATAAGCCACGAAGAAACCTGTAGTCGTAGCGGCTCCGGCGAACAACAGGCCAGGGCCGACGACGCAGACACCTGTGCGGATTGCCTCGAAGTCGACTTCGACCTGCTGACCCGGTCGCCAAATCTGCAGAGCATCAAGCTCACCAGGTCAAACTCAGACCAATCACCCACCGGGGCCGATGTCGACGCCTCGATACTTCACACCGACGGCGCCATAAGCCACACCCTCCGGCCGGCAAGCAGTCCCGGTCCGACCCCTGTCCAGTCGCAACTGGAATCAACAGTCCTGCGCTGTTGAGCCGCAGTGCCCTAATCTAAGCACAAAGCTGCCAACTCACGGACATGCCGCCGGGTATGTTCGCGAATAACTGTGACACAAGGACATGGGTAAGATGAATAGATATGCCGAATTCACAATACTCGGGATCGTCGCGATCCTCATAGTCGCGGCCGCCGCCGGATGCGGCTCGAACCGCAAGAGCCTTGAAGAACTGGCCGGTGACGAAGACGAAATCAGGGTTTACGAAGTATTCGGGATGGATTGCCCCGGATGCCACGGAGGCGTTGAGGATTTAGTCAACCGGGTTGACGGCGTAGTTGCGTCGGAGGCCAATTGGGAGCAGCAACGCCTGACCGTCGTGGTCTCGCGCTCAGCCGAGGTAACCGACCGGAAGATATTCGAGGCCATCAAGCTGGCCAATTTCACGCCGGGAGAGAGGGTGCAATAATGATCAGAAGACTAAACCAAATCGCCCGCGCCATGGCAGTATTGCTCGTGACGCTGCTC
>WJKG01000099.1 GCA_014729205.1 candidate division GN15 bacterium
ATGAGGTGGCCAATCTGCTTCAGGACGCGGGGATCGAGTTCTGTTTTGGCAAGTATCTGCCCGAGTTTATCCAGATTCGCGAGTCAGGTTTGCCTTTGGAGGCAGAACTGGTGGACACGGGAAAGGTGTTTGTTCAGGATGAGTCTTCGGGTATGGCGGTGCGTTTGCTCAATCCGAAGCCAAAGACGAGTTGTCTGGACTTGACCGCTGCCCCCGGTGGGAAGTCAACCTATATGGCTGTTCGCATGCGCAACAAAGGGCGAGTGACGGCCGTGGATAAATCGCAGACCCGCTTGCAGGTGGTGGTGGAAAACGCAAAGCGGCTGGGTATCAAGATTATCTCCCCGGTCGCCACGGATATGCTGGAATTCCATCCCAAGGAGCAGTTTGACCGCGTGTTACTCGATCCTCCGTGCTCGGGATGGGGCACTGCACGGAAGCATTCGGACCTGCGCTGGTCTAAGACGCCGGAGGATGTTGTCAACCTGACCAAGATTCAGAAGGCAATGCTCCGCCATGCCGCCAAGCTGGTTAAACCGGGCGGTGTGCTGGTGTATTCAACCTGCACGATCATTCGCGCTGAAAACGATCAGATTGTCGAGGAATTCCTGCTCAAAAACCATGACTTCGAGATCGAGTCCGCGCGCGAATTTTTCCCCGAAGAACTGGTGTCCGAGCGGGGTTTTGTGAGGACCTATCCGTCATTTGACGATCTTGATGGCTCATTTGCCGCCCGGCTGAAGCGTCGCCTGGACAACTGAGACGTTTCTCGTCGACAGCTATTCCCTTGTTAAAACTTGTGGCATCGACCGCCGATATGATATACTCGGCAACGGATTCGTATGCAGGCAACCGCATGCGTCGCCTCGGAGTATAAACGAAAGAACTATGCCACAACCGCGCGCATCACGATTGAGCAAACCCGGACAGAAGAAGAGTCCGGGCAAACTGCAGCAATGGCTGCCGCTGGGGAGTACGCGTCGCAAGATTGTACTCTGGGGCGTCGTACCGTTGATTATCGCCCTGTGTCTGCTGTTGATCGTGGACGGTATAGTCATGCCCCTTGTCACTCGCCATGGAACCGAGTTTCCACTTCCGGATTTCGTGGGCCAACCACTCACACAGGCCCGGGTTTCGCTGAACGAACTGGATTTACGTTACGGCATTGCATCCGAGGAGTATTCGCCCGGTGAAGAGGCGGGCATCATTCTGGGGCAGTTTCCCGTTGCTGGTACCAAAGTAAAGGATGGGCGGGAAATCAAGTTCGTGGTGTCGCTTGGCCGCAAGCTGGTACCGGTGCCGGATCTGTCCGGGCAGTCGGTCCGGCAGGCCATGCTGGATCTGGAGACCGCGGGCCTGAAACTGGGTGAGATTGCCTGGGCGTTCTCTGATACGCTTCCGGAGAAAGTGGTTGTTTTCTCGTATCCTGCAACGGAAACAGAGGTCCCACTTGGTAGCGAGGTCAACCTGATGGTCAACCGTGGTCGTGCCTCAAGTTTCACGTACGTTCCTCGCGTTGTCGGCCTGCCACTGGCCGAGGCAGAGGCACTTCTTGCGGACAAACAGCTCAAGGTGGGCATCGTTAACTACCGAACCGATGAGAACTACCTGCCAGAGACGGTTCTGGAGCAATCCGAGACTGAAGGCACCGAACTGGATATCGGCACCGAGATCGATCTGGTGGTCTCCACCACCGAATAGTACCCTATCCCCCACGACAGACAAAGCGGGAACAACGACGTCTCAAGGTGGATTATGTACCATCATGACGAACGGGACAATATTGAACAGAACTCCGGTAAGTATCGAAGGCACCTCGGCAACGATTGTCACCAAAACGTACTCGGAGGAAGTGCTGACGGATACGGTGGTCGAGAAGCTAACTTATGCTTCCGATGGACTGCGCGTCAAGGCGTACTATACTCGCCCGAAGGGTGAGGGTACGTACCCGGTAATCTTGTGGAACCGGGGCGGATTCGGTGACTATGGTTCCCTGGATGATCTAAGGGCGTACCTCCTGCTGGCCAGCACGGCCCACTGGGGATACGCGGTGCTCGCCACGCAATATCGTGGAAACGATGGTGGCGAGGGGACTGAAGACGCGGGTGGTGAGGATGTCAACGATGCGCTCGATCTTCTGAGAGCTGCCGAGAATCTCAATGCTTGTGATATGAACCGCGTGGCCATCGAGGGAGCCAGTCGCGGCGGGATTACGACATACCGGGTACTGAGTTTGGATGATCGCTTCCGTTGTGCTTTGGTTCACGCGGGGATTTCGGATCTCGAGGCGCTGGTGGAGCAGAAGTCGGACCAGTTCGCTCAAACAATGGACGCGCTGTTTGGCGATTTATCGGATAAGCGGCGTCGGGAAGAATACTGTCTGCGGTCGGCGGTCTGTTTCGCCGCCAAATTGCCCCGTACGATTCCGATACTGCTCATGCACGGTACCGAGGACACTCGGGTACCCATGGAGCAGACGGAAGCTTTGGCGGCCGCATTTCGAGAGAACCGGATACCCCACGAAATAGCCTGGATTCGTGGCGGTGGACATATTGCGTTGAAAGACGGCTCCTATCGCGAGGTTGACCGGCATCGTCGCCGATGGCTCCAGAGGTACCTAAGATAAAGTCAATATCCTGTCAGATCGTGACTTAGATCATCTCGGGCAGTATCTGAGGGGCGCTTTGAACCGCCATAAACCCCTTGCGGATCGGCCCGATCTTATTATATTACTGGACTTTTTGCCTTAGGCTCAACGGTGCGGTCTGCCCGGTCTGTGGGCGGCCCGCTTTGAGCTTAGGGATTGTTTTGTCTTATTTTCGGACTGCGCGGCAGTTGAGGAACGGATGCAGACGGTATGTTTGACAATCTAAGCGAAAAACTCGACTCAGTCTTCAAGCGGCTCAGCGGCAAAGGCATCCTCTCGGAAAAGAACATCAAGGATGCCATGCGCGAGGTGCGTCAGGCTCTGCTTGAGGCGGATGTCAACTACAAGGTCGCGCGTGACTTCGTGAAGTCGGTGCAGGCCAAGGCGGTCGGCCAGGAAGTCCTCCGGTCGATCGATCCCGGCCAGCAGGTAGTCAAGATTGTTCACGATGAACTTGTTGCGCTGCTGGGTGGTACGACGGCGGAGCTGACCCCGATTGACCGTTCCCCCACCATCTACATGGTTTGCGGGCTGCAGGGCTCGGGTAAGACAACGCTGACCGGCAAGCTGGCCCTGTGGGGCCGCCGGAAGAACAAGAAGCCGATGGTGGTCGCGGCCGATATCTACCGGCCGGCCGCGGTCAAGCAGCTCAAGGTTGTGGCGGACCAGATCGACGTACCACACTTCCATATCGAAGGCAAGACGCCCCCTGAGATTTGTGCTGCGGCGGTCAAACACGCCAAGACGAACTTCATCGACCTGGTCATTCTGGATACTGCGGGGCGACTGCATATCGATCAGGAGCTGATGGAAGAGCTGACCCAAATCAAGTCTCAGGTTCAGCCCCACGAAATCCTGCTTGTGGCCGACGCCATGACGGGCCAGGACGCGGTCAATGTGGCCGACGAGTTCCACAAACGGCTCGATGTAACCGGTGTCGTGCTCTCCAAGCTCGATGGTGACGCGCGAGGTGGTGCTGCGTTGTCTATTCGTCAGGTGACAGGATGTCCGATCAAGCTGGCATCGGTGGGAGAGAAACCCTCGGACCTGGAACCGTTCCATCCCGATCGACTGGCCTCTCGCATTCTGGGTATGGGTGATGTGGTCACACTGGTTGAGAAGGCGCAGGAGTCCATCGACGAGGAACAAGCCGCCAAGATGCAGGATAAGATCTTCAAGGCGCAGTTCAATTTCGAGGATTTCCTGGACCAGATGGCGCAGTTGAAGAAGATGGGGCCGCTGGAGAACCTGCTGCAGATGATTCCCGGTATGGGCAAGGCTCTTAAAGGGATGACAGTTGATGAAAAGGACATGGAGCGGATGGTGGCGATTATCAAGTCGATGACGATCGAAGAGCGCCGTCGCCCGCAACTGATAGATGGATCGCGCAAACGCCGTATTGCGGCCGGGTCGGGTAACTCGGTGCAGGCGGTCAATCAACTGCTCAAGCAGTTCTTCGCGATGCAGAAGATGTTCAATCAAATGGGCAAAAAGAAAATGAAGGGGCTGCCACCGGGTTTCAACCCGTTCTAGGCAGCCGGTATACACGTTGTAAGGAGTAGACTCTTGGCAGTACACGTCAGACTCATGAGGATGGGTGCGAAGAAACGCCCCTTCTACCGCATTGTCGCGATTGACTCTCGCCGTCCGCGCGAGAGCGCTTACCTCGATAACCTGGGCTGGTATAACCCGATAGAAACGCCGGCCAAGGTGAACTTGCAGGAAGATAGGATGATCCAGTGGCTGGATCGTGGTGCGGAGCCTTCGGATACGGTTCGCACGCTGCTGACACACGTTGGTTTCTGGGAGAAGCTGGAAAAGGCCAAACGCGGCGAAGACGTTTCGGAAATCGAGCTGCGGACCGAGATTCGCGAACGTAAGAAGAGAACTCGTAAGATCAAGAAGGCCGCTATAGCTGCCGCCGAGGCCAAGGAGAAGGAAGCGGAGGAGAAAGCCAAGGCTGCCGAAGCTGAAGCCAAGGCCGAAGAGGCTCCGGCTGAGGAAGCGCCCGCCGAAGAGACTAAAGAAGAAGGCGGCGAATAGGCCCTCAAAGCTGTGGTGGTTGGTCGCATAATCCAACCATCGAGGAGGCTTTTGCTTCGTACCGGATGGCTGCTCTGTTCGAGCAGTGATGCGGTGAGCAGCAGGATGTAGCGTGAACACGGTGGCAGCGACAGACCAGGAATACGTCATAGTCGGCAAGCTTGGCCGCAAGCGGGGAGTCAACGGAGAGATGTTCGTCATCCCCCAGACTGATTTTCCCGAGCGATTCCTGGACATGCACCAGATCTATGTTCAGGTTCGCGGCGAGTGGGAAGTGATGACACTGGCCTCGGCACGTTTCGTGGGTGAGAGAGTAGTGGTCCGGTTCGAGGGAGTCACCTCGCCGGAAGAAGCCGCCAAACTCACCAACCGTGAACTGGCTGTCAGACGCGATGAAGTGGTTCCGCTGCCGAAGGATCGCTATTATGTGTTCGACCTCGTCGGCTGCGAAGTGATCGATGAGGCCACGGGAGAACCGGTCGGGGAGATTGTGGATGTTGAGTTGTACCCGGCCAATGACGTGTATGTGGTTGCGACCGAGGGCGGCAAACGCCTGTCGGTGGCGGCTGTTGAGGATTTCATCAAAGAGATTGATGTTGAAAACAAACGTGTCGTGATCGATGTGTCGGGTTTGATCGACGCGTATCAGAAGTGAGTTTTTGCGAGATTGTGGCTTCATGGCTATGACGATTGACATTGTCACCCTATTCCCGGCGTACTTCGAGCAGTCCATCCGGCAGTCGATGCTGGGTCGGGCCCTCAAGGAAGGGTTGGCTGAGATCAACCTGGTCCAGTTGCGGGATTTCGCCGAGGACAAGCATCGGACAACCGATGACACTCCATTCGGCGGTGGCGGTGGCATGGTCCTCAAGCCGGAGCCGCTGGATAAGTGCCTTCAGTCGCTGGGCTGGAACAAGCGGCCTCAGGTCAAAGAAAGACTGGTGCTGACATCGGCGGCAGGGAAACTATTCAATCAAGATGTGGCTGTGGAATATTCCCTGTTGGACCGATTGACCATTATATGCGGGCACTATCTTGGGGTGGATGAGAGAATTCTGGAACTGTATCCGATCGACGAGGTTTCGATCGGCGACTATATCCTCTCTGGAGGAGAGCCGGCAGCGGCGATAATTGTCGATGCTGTAACACGACTGATCCCGGGTGTCCTGGGGAATTTTGAGTCGGCCATGCGCGATTCGTTCATGGACGAGATCCTCGGCGCCCCTGTGTATACGCGGCCGGCCACGTAC
>WJKG01000008.1 GCA_014729205.1 candidate division GN15 bacterium
AAGCAATGGTATCCGGGACTACGACTCCACTCTGCACCGGGAAGCCAGTCTTGTAGGCTCCGAGGTAACGGCCGGTGGTGGCATCGTAGAACTTGAGTTTTTTGCGCGTACCGCTGTAGATGAGACGTCCGTTCTGGATGCTGAGGGGACCGGAGGGTTTGTCGTTGGAGCCGGTCTGCCAGCACTTGCTCAGCTGTCCGGAAAAGGCCGCCTTTGGCAGGGCTCCGGTGGATGTGAGATCCTGACGTACGGTTGCCCAGGGCGAGGGTAGTTCCTGCTCAGAGGGTTTCATCTTGTAGCTCTTACCACATCCGATGGTCAGTAGAGCGACAGCGAGTAGAACCAGGTAGCGGTGATACTTCATTAGAAATTCCATCCAAAGAAGAAGTCAAAGTCTGTATGGGGATCCGTGGTGTCGAAGTCAGTGGTGCGCGTGAAATCGAACCTGAGCAGAACCAGATAGCCGAGTGCGACGCGGAAGCCGAACCCGTATGAGCCGAGCCACTCGTTAAATTCGTCATCCCAGGCCGAGCCGACATCGAAAAACAGCGCGCCGCGGATTGCTGAGAAACCCATGGCTGCTACTGGCGAGCCGATGTAGAGTTGATCGATCAACGGGAAGCGGAGTTCATTTGAGGCAAAGAGGATATTGCGGTTATAGAACTCGCGTCGGTCATACCCCCGGAAGGACCAACTGCCACCGAAGTAAATGCGCTGTGGTTCAGTGCCAGACGAGTGATATCCGAATAAGCGGTTGGCGAAGGCGGATGCCTTGCCCAGGCGGAAGTAGTGGCGAATATCGGCGAGCAGGGTACGGTTGAAGTTCTCCATTTCACCGACGTCGGTGGTCACGCCGACGGTGAGATTGTAGCGCCGTCCCTCGATGGGGCCCGAGATGTCCCAGATGGAGTTATCGTAGACCCAGCTCAGGTAGTGTGATGCGAGGAAAGCCTCGCGCTGCTGGATTCCGAAGTACCGGTCTCGTTTCGAGTATCGCGCCAGGGTGGTCAGGTCTACGCGGTGGAACTTTGAGATTGGGTAGGACAGCAGGGACAGCACCCCCGCCTGGCGCTCGTAATAGTAGCTGTCGAAATCGTTGTAGTATTCATCATAGAGGTGGTAGGCGCCCACCCCCCAGTTCAGGCGGCTTTCGCGGTTGATGTAAGTGATGCCAAGATTGAAGGACTCGAGAAACTCGTCCTTGTCGCTGGCAGTGTTGGTCAGGAGGAAGTGCCAGGCCTGGTTGCCGAGCATGTCTGAGATGGCGACCTGCAGGCCACCGATCGAGCCATAGACCGGGTCGTAACCGATCATGGACTGCGCGATATCCAGCGAGTAGTCGGAATCGTAGCTGATGGTACTGGAGCGATAGTCACCCTCGATCAAGCGGGGCTTCCAGCCGGTAGCAAAGAGCTGTGGTTGTTGCTCGACAGGTTCGGGCTTCTCCGGCAATGTCATCTGGTAGATTTGGTAACGCATTTTCTGGAAACCGGTAAAGACGACCCGGGACCCGTCGGTTGACAGGCGAGGGTCGAAGGCGCCGGTAACATAGGTCGACTGGCGGGTGAGTTGACCGGTTGAGTCGAGGAGGTAGATATTGAACGATCCATCGCGATCACTGGTGAAATAGATGCCGTGCTCGGTGGCATCGGGCGACGAGTCCAGGTGATCACCGAAGGTAAGCTGCGAGATGGTCTGCGTGCCGGGGTCATACTCGAACAGATTCATAGCGCCGCTGATGCCATCGGGACCACGGTCGGATGTGAAGACGACGCGTCTACCATCGGTGGTGAAGGCAGCGTCTACATCGTAGTAGATGTCATCGGTGAGACGGTTAAGGTGGCCGGTCTGAATGTCCAGTAGATACAGGTCAGCGGGGCCGGCCTTGGTCATGCCGGTGAAGACGACCTGGCGCGAATCGGGTGAGAGTCGCGGGGACTGGATGGTAACGAGGCTGTCGGAGTCGAAGCGATGAGTTACGCGACCGTGGTTCAGGTCATACATGTAGACGACATCGCGGTCCTTTGCCCTTGAGGAGAAGACGATCAGTCCGGAGTCATTGGCATCGATTCCGGAACGAATAAGGTACATCGATTCAAAGCTGGCATCGCGCTCTCCCTTGACGAGGGTTTTCCAGTCCCTGTCGCTGCCCCGAGCCCTCTTCATGTATATGCCGGTGTATCCGAGGCGATTGGCCTTGAAGACTACCCAGTCCTCGGGTCCGTCGCCATCGTCCCAGGTGATGGGCACGCCGCGCACGCAGAAGCCGTCGTGGGTGAGCTGCTCGGATTCCATGTCTGGCAGGTCGCGCTCTTCCAGGTTTGGGTAGTATCGTTTCTTGACCGAGTAGACCCATTTGCGTGAGAGTTCTCGAAGATCGACGCCCAGGGTGAGTTCGACAACCTCGTTGAAGTTCTTGGCCTTGGTCCAGTTGTCGAAGATGAGGGCGAGCTTGTCGGGCCCGTAGGCGGAGTCGATGAAGTGGCAGACAGAGTGTCCCAGCTTGTACATAAAATAGGTGCCGCGCACGGTGTAGAACTGTTCGATTGTGGGCAGGCGGTCGTTCAGGACCATGTCTTCGATGAACATGTCAGCATCGGTGTCGAAGTCCTTGGACCAGAATTCGGCGAGTCCCTCGACAAACCACAACGGCGGCATATCCCAGCGCGAGCGTCCATGACGATCGACGGCCTCTTCCAAGCGGGAGAGCATGAAGACATGGACCAGTTCATGCTGGATAACGTGCCGGAAGTCCTCATAGGAGCCGTGGAAGGGGACAACGACGCGGCCTTTCATGAACTCGGTGAAACCGCCTACTGACTCCGGTAGCAGACCGGGGATGATATTGGTCTGCGAGAAGTAGGTTGGCGTTGAGTAGATAATGAGCGGAATCTTCTCGAGCACTTCGTGGCGGAAGCGGGGAGCGAGAACGTCGTAGGCGTCCTCGGCCAGTTGACCGGCCATATGGGCGATGTTCTCCTCGCGCTCATAGAAGTAGACACGGAAGTGCTCGGTCTCCATCATCTGCCATTCGAAGGACGTATACTGGACCTTGTTCTTGCCGAAGTAGAACTGGGCGCTGGCGCTCGGGCCGCCAAGCGCGGCCAGGAGAATCCAGCAGGAGATACTTATGAGCAGGATACGGGTGATATTACTCATCGAAAATGCCTGTGGGCGCTGTTGCCGTTACCCGGGGGTGTTCACTCTACCCCCTTGACGGATGTCCGGCGCAAACTGTTCAGCGACGGAATCAATGGACGTCCTGTTTGTAGTATAGGGTATCGGCCAATAGTGGTCAATTCTCTAATTGTCGGGCTGGTTGTTCAGTGGGAGGCCTCCTGGCCAACGCCCACGATACCGGTCTCCTGGGCGCACTTCTCGCACGTGCTCGTATCGAGCCCGACTGTATTGGTGCTGTACCAGTCGCGGGAGATAAGCAGATGTCCGCAGTTGGCGCAGTGGGTATCCGAGGTACCCTCGAGGGCTACATTGCCGAGGAAGACATAGTCCAGCTTTTCTCGGGCAAGCTCGCGGGCATGGAGGAGGATATCCTCTGGTGTGCGCTGGCGGTCCCTCATTTTGTGTTGCGGATGAAAGGCCGAGAAGTGCAGCGGGATTCGGCGGTCAATCTCGGCGACAAAGTCAATCAGCTCGCGCAGTTCTTCATCGGAGTCATTGAGGCCGGGAATAAGCAGGGTGGTGAGTTCCAGATGGACGTTGCTTTCACCGATGGTTCGGATGTTGTCAAGTACGGGCTGCAGTTTGCCTTTGCAGATTTTCTTGTAGAAGTCCTCGCGCATGCTCTTGAGGTCGACATTGATAGCGTCCATCTGGCCAATCAACTCCTTGAGCGGTGCGGGATTAACATAGCCATTCGAAACCAGCACCGTCTTGAGGCCCTTTTCTTTGAGCAG